>CALDQK010000074.1 GCA_937911525.1 uncultured bacterium | reverse complement strand
GCAGGCGGGCCTGCGCGCGGACGACCTCGTGTTCCGGGTCGGGCGGCGCACGATCCGCTCCTGCCGCGACTTCGACGAGGCCGTGGCGGGCCTCGAGCCGGGCAGCAAGGTGAGCGTGGTCGTCAAGCGCGGCGAAGAGTGCCTCTCGCTCGAGCTGACGCTCCCCGAGGAGGAGGAGAAGTGAGCCTCAGTCGACTCGGCGCCAGCGCCCTGGCCCTGAACACGCTGGCCGCTCTGGCGCTGGCCCTCCTGGCCACGCCTGCCCTCGCCCAGGACCCCGACCGGGCGGCGCTCGAGGAGCGGGCGCTGGCCCAGGCGACCGAGCAGGCGGTCAAGAAGCTCGCGCCCGCGGTCGTGACGGTCGAGGCCCTCGGCGGGCTGCCCAAGAAGTTCACGGCCCCCAAGAACGAGGGCGAGAAGCGCAAGGGGATCCTCGCGAGCAAGGGCTTCAAGCAGGCCTACGGCCCCTCGACCGGGGTGATCGTGCGCAAGGACGGGCTGATCGTGACCAGCACCTTCGTGCTGACCCGCAAGCCGCGCCACCTCTTCGTGACCACGGCCGCGGGCAAGAGCTACGTGGCCAAGCTGCTCGGGCGGGACGACAGCCGCGCCCTGGCGCTGCTCAAGATCGAGACCCAGGAGGACCTCCCGACCGCGGAGCTGACCCCCGCGCCGCTGATCCAGGTCGGGCGCTTCTCGCTCGCGCTCGGGCGCGGGCTGGGCGGGGAGCCGGTCGTCTCGCGCGGGATCGTGAGCGCGATCGACCGGATCGGCGGCAAGGCGATCCAGTCCAGCGCCCTGATCTCGCCGGTCAACTACGGCGGACCCTTGGCCGCGATCGACGGGAGCGTGATGGGGATCCTGGTCCCGCTCTCCATGCAGGGCGGTCGGGCCAGCGTCGACATCTACGACTCGGGGATCGGCTTCGCGATCCCCGCGCGCGACGTGCTGGCGCTCCTGCCCCGGCTCGCCAAGGGCGAGCAGCTCCAGGCCGGCTTCCTGGGGCTCGTCCCCGACCCCACCCACCGCGGCGAGGGGATCATGGTCAAGCAGGTCGCGCCGAACTCGCCCGCCGCCAAGGCGGGCCTCCAGCCGGGCGACCAGGTCGTCTCGGTCGCCGGGGAAGGGACCCACGCGGTTTGGCAGCTGCGCCGGATCCTGACGCGCCACTTCGCGGGCGAGACCCTCGAGGTCGAGGCCTTGCGCGACGACGAGCGCTTGCAGCTGAAGGTGACCCTGGCCCCGCCGCCCGCTGGGCCAGCGGGGCCGCACGGGGACCCCCCCCCGCCCCAGCCGCCAGCGCCCCAGCCGCCAGCGCCCGAGCCGGCGCCCGAGCCGGCGCCCGAGCCGGACCCCGACCACGAGGGCCGCGACCACGACGACCCCGAGGAGAAGTGAGCCGCCGATGAAGCGTACGCTCCTGCCCGCTCTCTTGATTCCGCTGCTCGTGGGGCTCCTGCCGGGCGCGCCCCGGGTGACGGCTCCTGCCCTGGCCCAGGACGAGTCCCCCGAGGACGAGCCGAGCGGCGAGGAGGGCCCGATCGTGCGGACGCGGCCGCGCCTCGTCACGGCCGCCACCGAGCGCGCGATCGAGAAGGGCGTGGCCTGGCTGGCCCGCAACCAGGCCCGCGACGGCTCCTTCCGCGAGGGAGGCGGCGGCATGGGCGGGGCCTACCCCACCGCCATGACCGCCCTGGCCGGCATGGCCTTCCTCTGTCACGGCGACACGCCGACCCGCGGCCGCTACGCCAACAACGTGCGCCGCTGCGTGCGCTTCCTCACGGGCCCGCGCATGGCTCGCCGCAGCGGCCTGATCTCGGCCCCGGGCGCCGAGGGGCGCTCCATGTTCGGGCACGGCTTCGCGACCATGTTCCTGGCCTGCTGCCTGGGCGAGACCGGCGACCCCGAGCTCGAGGCCCGGCTGAAGGGCGTGCTCCAGCGCGCCGTGCAGCTGATCTCCCGCTCTCAGAGCAAGCTCGGCGGCTGGTATTACTCGCCCGAGAGCCGCAACGACGAGGGCTCGGTCACCGTGACCCAGGTCCAGGCCCTGCGCGCCTGTCAGCACGCCGGGATCGCGGTCCCGCACAAGACCGTCGAGGGCGCGGTCAAGTACATCGAGCTGAGCCAGAACGCCGACGGCGGGATCTCCTACATGGCGAGCATGAAGGGCACGTCCATGCCGGCGATCTCGGCCGCCGCCTGCGCCGTGCTCTACAACGCCGGCCAGTACGACAGCACCATGGCCAAGAAGTGCCTGGGCTACGTGCGCAAGACGGTCCGCACCGACGCGGCCGGCGGCTTCGGGCACTGGTTCTACACCCACCTCTATCTGAGCCAGGCCTACTGGCAGGCCGGCAACCAGGACTTCGACCCCTACTACCGCTCGGTCCAGAACCGCCTGCGCGGCTCGCAGGGCGGAGACGGCTCCTGGCAGGGCGACGGCGTGGGCCGGGTCTACGGCACCGCCCTGGCGATCACGATCCTGGCGCTCCCCTACGAGCGCGTCCCGCTCTATATGCGTTGAGGAGGCTCCCCTGAGCAAGCTGCCTGCCCCCGTCCGCTTCATCGGCGCGGTCTATCTGCTCCTCGCGCTCAAGAACGCCGCCTTCGGCGTGTTCCTGATCGCCAACGCCGAGCCCAAGGGCGGCATGTTCGCGGGGCTCTTCGTGCTCCTGATCTGGATCGCGGCGGGGATCTCCCTCGGCTCGAGCCTGCTCATGGCGCCGATCGGCTACTTCCTCCGCGAGGGCAAGCGGCCGGCCCTGATCGGCGCGATCATGGTCTCGAGCTTCAGCGCGAGCTGGTGCGGCTTCTTCTCTTTCATGCTGCTCAAGGAGGGCAGGGAGTCGGGCCTGGAGATCGTCATGACCCTCCTGGTGGGCAGCTTCCTGTTCCACCTCCTCAGCGCGGGCTACCTGATCTTCAGCCCCGCGGTCCGGAGCGCCTTTCGGCGCTGAGCGCGGGCGGCCCAAGTGCCAATAGCGCGACCCAGTGATCACGATTTCGCGCTTGAGAGTGGCTGAGGGGCAGCCTTAGAATCCGCGCCGCGAGCGCCCAAACTGCAGGTGTGCAAGGGGTTGGGGCAGAGCGGGACGTATCCCGCCTCGGCCGGAGGGGTCCCCTCGCAGCCGCTCGCGCGGAGGCATGGAGTTCATGACGGTCGAGGCTGCGCAGACGCTGCGCTTCACGCAGGCCGAGACGCTCGGCGGCATGTTGCGCGACCGCGCCGAGGGTCCTCAAGGCGAGGACGTTCGCTTCCTCTTCGTGTCCGAGGAGGACGTCCCGCCCGGGCTCGAGCCCAGCGGCGAGGACCAGTCCTTGGTCTTCACCTACGCGGAGTGCTACGCCCTCGCCAAGCGCGCGGCCTACGCGCTGCGCAAGCGCGGGGTGGAGAAGGGCGACCGGGTCCTGCTCGTGCTCCCCACCGGGCCCTCCTTCCTGGCGGCCTTCTACGGCTGTCAGGTCCTGGGCGCGATCCCCGTCCCCGTGGTGCCGCCCTTCTCGCTGGCTCGCATGGAGGAGCACCTGGCCCGGATCGCGCGGATCGCGCGGATCTGCGAGGCCAAGGCCACGATCGCCAACGACCAGCTCAAGGCCGTGCTCGCCGTGGCGCGCAGCAAGCACAAGGACGCGCGCGAGAGCCTGAGCAACCTCGTCCTGGCGCGCGACCTCCTGACCGAGACCGAGAGCGTGGACGACCTGGTCGAGGTCGCCGGCAGCGACCCCGGCTTCCTCCAGTTCACCTCGGGCAGCACCGGCGACCCCAAGGGCGTCGTGCTCCCCCACGCCAGCCTGCTCGCGAACATGCTCGCGATCGGCACGGGCGCCGAGTTCCGCGCCGGAGACGTGGCCTGCTCCTGGCTGCCCCTCTTCCACGACATGGGCCTGATCGGGCACTTCCTCGCGAGCGCCGCCTGGGGCTTGCCCCTGGTCAAGATGCCGCCCGAGAAGTTCGTGCGCCGGCCCAAGGAGTGGCTCAAGGCCATGTCCCGCTACAAGGGGACCTGCAGCGCCGCGCCCAACTTCGCCTACTCGCTCTGCGTCAAGAAGGTGCGCGACAAGGACATCCCAGGGATCGACCTCAGCCCCTGGCGGGTGGCCTTCTGTGGGGCCGAGCCGATCAACGCCGCCACGGTCCAGGCCTTCATCGACCGCTTCAAGGACCACGGCTTCGGCGAGGGGACCTTCTACCCCGTCTACGGCATGGCCGAGTTCTCGCTCGCCGCGAGCTTCCCGCCGCCGGGCCGCCCGCCGGTCTTCGACCGGATCGAGCGCCAGGCCTTCGAGTCGGAGGGGGTGGCCAAGCCCGTCGAGAGCGACACCACCGAGAGCGGCGCCGAGGTCCTGGTGTGGGTCTCGGTCGGCTCCGCCATGCCGGGCGACCACGGGCTGCGCGTGGTCGACAGCGAGGGCAACGAGCGGCCGGAACGTCACGAGGGCGAGATCGAGGTCCGCGGCCCCTCGCTGATGAAGGGCTACTACAAGGCGCCCCTCGCCACCGCCGACGCGTTCCGCGACGGCTGGCTGAGGACCGGCGACCGCGGCTACATGGCGGGCGGCGAGCTCTACGTGACCGGCCGCACCAAGGAGCTGATCATCAAGGGGGGCAAGAACCTCTACCCCCAGGACATCGAGGCCGCCGCGGCCAAGGTCGAGGGAATCCGCGTCGGCTGCTGCGCCGCCTTCGGGCTGAGCAACGAGCAGCGCGGCACCGAGGACGTGGTCTTGATCTGCGAGACCCGCGTCAGCGAGGAGGCCGCCCGCGCCGACCTGATGAGCGAGGTCCGGGCCGCGGTCCTGCGCGCGGTCGGGGCGACCCCCGACGTGGTGCTCCTCGTCGAGCCCGGGACCGTGCCCAAGACCAGCTCGGGCAAGATCCAGCGCGACCTGATGCGCCGCCGCTACAAGACCGGCAACCTCAAGCCGGGGCGCCCCTCGCTCTTCACGCTCCTGCGCCTGAAGGTCGGGATGACCGTCCAGCAGGTCAAGAGCCAGGGCGTGCGCAGCCTGCTCAAGCGCAACAAGCAGAGCTAGCGCTAGTACGAGTCCCCGACCGAGAAGTGGCATGGTGCTTCGTGCCCGCGCCCGTGAGGCTCGGGCGCGTCGTTCGAACCGCAGACAGAGAACGCTGAGTCTTCGCAGAGAATGGTCCTGCGAGGTCGTGCTGCACGATTCGGACTGCGGAGCCTCTGCGAAACTCTGCGTCCTCTGCGTCTCTGCGGTAAGTCGATCGTCCTCGTGCCTTCGCCTCGTCAATCCCGGGCGAAGGGCCGGTGCTGACATGGGGAGAAGCGTGACGACGCCGTTTCGGGACGGGCTGTAGCTAGCCCGCCTGCTCCTCGAGCGGGAGCGGGATCAGACAGAAGAGCTGCTGCGCGGAGGCGACCAGCAGCCGACCGCTGGTGGTGGTGATCGGCGTCGTCACCAGGGGCTCTTCGCAGCGGTGGAGG
>CALDQK010000073.1 GCA_937911525.1 uncultured bacterium | reverse complement strand
ACGCCTCGGGCGGCCTGCGCCGAGCCAGCTCGGGGGCGCGCAGCCGCGTGACCTCGGGCGCGCTCCAGCGCGCTCACTCCGAGCGCGCGCTCCGCCCGACTCCGGCACCGGCCCCTGCGCCGGCGCCGGCGCCGGCGGCCAGCTCGCAGAAGCGACGCCGTGGGGGCGGCGGCTTCTTGAACGGGCTGATCGACCAGAACCTCGGCCTGCGCCGCCCGGCGTAGACCGCAAACGACTCCGACGACGACGACGACGACGAACCTAGATCAGGGGGAAATGATGGAGAGCAACAGCAGCGCGGGCTTCGACCGCAACGACTATCGGAAGGAAAATGAGTCGATCCTCTACGTGGGCATCGACCTGGGGACCTCGCGGACCTCGATCTCGGCCAGCAATGGCGTGCGTGAGACCGTGGCGAGCATCGTGGGCTACCCCCGCGACGTGGTGAGCAAGAAGCTGCTCCAGCGCGACGTGCTCTTCGGCGACGAGGCCGTGGCGAACCGCCTGGCCCTCGACGTCTACCGCCCGCTCGAGCACGGCGTGATCAAGCACAGCGACCAGGCCGGCGCTCCCAGCGAGGAGGTCGAGGGCAACCTCGAGGCGGCTCGGGCTCTGATCCAGCACGCGGTGTCCCTGGCCCGCCCCAAGCCCGGCCAGCTGGTCTACGGCGTGATCGGCTGCCCCGCGCAGGCCTCGATCCACAACAAGCAGTCGATCATCGAGGCCGCCCGTGAGGTGCTCGACTCGGTCGTGATCTGCAGCGAGCCCTTCTCGGTCGCCTACGGCCTGCACCGCCTGCAGCACTGCCTGGTGATCGACATCGGCGCCGGCACGACCGACCTGTGCCGCATGAAGGGCTCGATGCCCGACGAGGACGACCAGATCACGCTGACCCAGGCCGGCGACTTCCTGGACCACCAGCTCTACGAGCTCTTCAAGAGCCGCTGCCCGGACGCCAGCTTCAACTTGAACATGATCCGCGACATCAAGGAGACCCACGCCTTCGTGACCGAGGCCGCCGAGCCCGTCGTGGTCACCTTCCCGGTGCGCGGTCGTCCCCAGAAGTTCGACGTGACCGCCGAGGTCCGCAAGGGCTGCAGCCGGATCGTGGAGCCGATCTGCGAGGCCGTCGACCGCCTGGTCGCGACCTTCGACCCCGAGTTCCAGGACCACCTGCGCAACAACGTGATCCTGGCCGGCGGCGGGAGCCGGATCCACGGTCTGGACCGCGCCCTCGAGGACGCGCTGCAGGCCTACGGCGGCGGCAAGGTCCGCGCCGTGCAGGAGCCCGTCTACGCCGGGGCCAACGGCGCGCTCAAGATCGCTTACGACATGCCCGTCGAAGCGTGGGAGCAGCTCCGCTAAGAGTGAAGGTCGTCGCCTACGCGCGCACGACCTTCCTCGAGCAGGAAGAGGGGGGATTCCTCTCCCTCGAGGAACAGAGCACCGCGCTGGAGGCCTTCGCCTCCAAGACCGGGCTCGCGCTGGAAAAAGTCCACACCGACTACGGGTTGACCCCAACCCAGGACACCCGCGCAGGGCTCGTAAACATCCTCGACGACATGGAGGGCAGTGACTGGGAGGCGGTCTTGATCGTCTCCCCCTGCCGCCTCCGCGGCCTGATCAGCACCTTCTCCTTCGACCCGATCGAGGAGCTCCGCACCGGCGGCAAGCGGGTGCTGGTCGCAAACGAGGACACCGCCAAGCAGCTGAAGGTGATCGTCGAGCGCTACAAGGCGACCCAGCCCAAGCGCGAGGCGGCCCGCAAGAGCAACGAGCAGGAGCGCAAGCGAGAGATCGCCCAGCGCCTGCTCAAGGGCCGCGAGGAGGGCGCCCGTCAGGGCAAGCACCAGAGCGGGCCGGCGCCCTTCGGGTATCGCCGGGACTACAGCAAGCGCGCCTCCGAGGGCGTGCTGCTCGTCCCCGACGAGGCCGAGTCCGAGATCGTGCAGCTGATCTTCCGCGAGTATCTGCGCCTGCGCAGCATGAAGCGGCTGATCAAGCTCCTCGACGAGAAGGGCCTCAGGACCCGGCGCGGCAAGCGCTGGTCCCGGGCGGGCGTGTCCTGGATCCTCAAGAACGACACCTACATCGGCCGGGTCCACTTCGGTGACATCCGCGTCAAGGGGCGGCACGACTCGCTCATTGCGCCGATCACGTTCAACAAGGTCCAGCAGCTGATCAAGGCCAACAACAAGCGCGGTCGAGGCACCTCGACCAAGCCCAAGGCCAAGAAGAAGGCCACGGCCAAGCAGAAGACCACGACCAAGAGGTCGACCAAGAAGGCCGCCGCGCCCCAAGAGCCGGCCGAGCCAACCCCGGTCGCCGAGCAGACCCCGCCCGCCGAGCAGCCCGCTCCGCAGGCCGAGTCCAAGCCGGCGCCCAAGGGACCCAAGCGCGATACGCGCTCCCGCCGCCGCCGGCGCGTGCCGGCCGCGACGGTCAGTTATTGAACTTCCTGAGGGGGAAGTGGGGAAAAGAGAGGGGGGAGGACGCGAGTCCTCCCCCTTCGCTTTGGTTCTGAGGCTCCCCAAGCTGACGGACCTTCGCTCAAGCGCGCGCGCGCTCCTGGGGGCGCCGCCGCTGGCGTGGGCCGCGCGCCCGCAGCACGTCGGCGGTCCCAAAGGCCGCCGCCAGACCCACAGCGCGGACGAGGGGCAGAAGCGCGAGAAGGGAGTCCGCTACAGCCAGGACGCTCAGCACCGCTCGTCTCCTTCCACGGCTCTACTCTGCCACGTCAGCGGGCTTCAGTCGCTGCTGTCTATACTCTGGCATGTTGCTGCAGCGCGACGAGGGCCGCGTCGAGGTGGTCGCCGAGCAAGCGGCGCTCGCCGAGCGCTTCGGGCTCGAGCGCCTCGAGGACGTGTTCGCGCGCGAAGGCGAGGTTCGGCCCGAGGGGATCAAGTCGCTCGTGCGGATCGACGCCGAGGGCGAGAGCCTCTACGTCAAGCGCTACGAGTTCCGACCGGCCCGCGAGCTGCTGCGCGGAGCGCTCAAGCTCAACCCGCCGATCTACTCGGGGCCGCGCGAGCTGCACAACCTGCTCGCCATGGCGGAGGCGGGGTTGCGAGTGCCGACGCCGATCGCGGCCGGCGAGGCTGACGCGGGGGGACGGCGGCGCTCCTTCGTGGCCTTGCGCCAGCTGGCGGGGCACCCGCTCTCGGAGCTCCCAGCCCCCGCGGACCCGCTCGCCCGCCGCGCGCTCCTGAATCAGCTCGCGGACCTGGTCGGCCGACTCCACCGGGCCGGCTTCTGGCACCGCGACCTCTACGCCTGCAACGTGTTCGTGGCTCCCGAGGGGCTGGGCCTGCTCGACTGCGAGCGAGTCGGGCGACGCGAGGGGCTCCCGCGGCGCCGCTGGCGGATCAAGGACCTCGCGGCGCTGGACTACTCCCTCGAGTGGCCGAGCGAGCGCGAGCGCCTGCGCGTCCTCTACCGCTACCTCGCCGGCGACGCGCCGCTTTCGGCCTGGGCGCGCGCGGTCCGCCGCAAGGCCGAGCGGATCGCAGGGCACGGCAAGAAGGGACCCTAATCCCGGTCCCGGCCTCCGGTCCCGGCCCCTGGCCCCGCCCGGCCCCGGCCCCGGCCCCGGCCCCGGCCTCCGGCCCCGGCCCCGGCCCCTGGCCCCGGTCCCGGTCCCGGCCCCCGGTCCCGGCCCCGGCCCCGGCCCCGGCTTCGGTCCCAGCCCCGTCACCCACCCGTACACCAACGCGCCCCGCCCAAAGGGCGAGGCGCGGTGGTGCGTTCATAGTGGTGGTGGTTGGTTGAGTCTTAGATCGGGTCGGTCGAGCCGCCCTGCTGCTGCTGGCGGCGCTGGCCGCGGCGGAAGCGCCGCCCGGGCCGCTGCCCGTCCTGGCCTTCGGCGCCGCCGCGGTTGCGGCGGGCGCGACGGCGGCCCTGCCCCTCGCCCTTCTCGCCGCGCTCGGCGCGCCGCTTACGGAAGGCCTCGCGCGCCGCCTTGCGCTCGGCGCCGGTCAGCTTGCCGTCGCCGTCCTTGTCGAACTTCTTGATCGCCTCGGCGCGGCGCTGCTTCATGCGCTCCTTCAGCGCGGCCCGGGCCGCCTCGCGCTCGGTGTCGTCCAGCTTGCCGTCGCCGTTGCTGTCGAACTGCTTGGTCATGCGCTTCAGCCGCTTGGCGCGGCGGGCCTTCATGGCCTCCTTGGCGGCCGCGCGCTCGGCCTCGCTCAGCTTGCCGTCGCCGTCCTTGTCGAAGCGCTCGAGCGCGCCCTTGCGGGCCTTGCCAGCGCGACGCGCGCGCTTGCGCTCCCGCTTGCCCAGCTTGCCGTCGTCGTTCTTGTCGAAGCGCTCGAGGCGCTTCTGGCGGCGCTCGCCCGTCTTGGGCTGATCGCCCTCGGGGGTGCCCTGAGCAAAGGAGGCGGTCGAGAGGCCGAGGAAGGCGGCGAAGCCGATCAGGAACGAGGCGGGGCGGTTCATTGGGTGTCTCCTCTGCTGGATAACCCTTCAACGCCACCCCTCCGACCTGGTTTCGCGGCCGGAGAAACTTTCTTAAGTGCCTATTCCCCAGGTCCTTCGGCGATCAGGGTCGCCAGGCCGTCCTCGTCGACCACGTTCACGCCCAGGGACTCGGCCTTCTTCAGCTTGCTGCCGGCCTTCTCGCCCGCGACCAGGTAGTCGGTCTTGCTCGAGACCGAGCC
>CALDQK010000072.1 GCA_937911525.1 uncultured bacterium | reverse complement strand
CCATGTTGCGCGTGTACTGCTCGTGGCCCGGCGTGTCGGCGATGATGAACTTGCGCCGCGGGGTCGAGAAGTAGCGATAGGCCACGTCGATCGTGATCCCCTGCTCGCGCTCGGCCCGCAGCCCGTCGGTCAGGAGGGAGAAGTCGATCTCCTCGCCCGCGGCGGCGACGCTCTCGTTGGTCGTCAGCCGCTTGGCCGCGGCCAGCTGGTCGACGAAGGCCGCCTTGCAGTCGTGGAGCAGGCGCCCGATCAGGGTCGACTTGCCGTCGTCCACGCTCCCGCAGGTGGTGAAGCGCAGGGTGCTGGCGGCCTCGTGTCGCTGGAGCAGGTCGCTCAGAAGTAGCCCTCGCGCTTCTTGTTCTCCATGGAGCCCTCCTCGTCGTGGTCGATCGCGCGCGTGGCTCGCTCGGAGCGCTCGACCTGCATCAGCTCCTCGATGATCTCGGGCACGCTGGCCGCCGTGCTCTCGACCGCGCCCGTGCAGGACATGCAGCCGATCGAGCGGAAGCGGCAGCTGAGCGTGACCAGCTCCTCGGGCTGGGGGCGGACGCTGGGGTGGTTGGGCAAGAGCAGGCCCTTGCGGGAGACCATCTCTCGCTCCTGGGCGAAGTAGAGCGAGACGACGGGGACCTGCTCGAGGTGGATGTACTGCCACACGTCGACCTCGGTCCAGTTGCTGAGCGGGAACACCCGGATCGTCTCGCCCGGCTTGCGGCGCGCGTTGTAGAGGTTCCACAGCTCGGGGCGCTGGTTCTTGGGGTCCCACTGGCCGTTGGCGTCGCGGAAGGAGTAGATCCGCTCCTTGGCGCGCGACTTCTCCTCGGCGCGTCGCGCCCCGCCGAAGGCCGCGTCGACGCCGAAGTGCTTCAGCCCCTCGAGCAGGCCGCCCGTCTTCCACACCGCGCAGCACTGCTGGGTGGAGAAGTCGAAGGGGTTCATGCCGAGCTCGGCGCCGGCGGGGTTCTCGTAGCGCAGCGCCTCGATCCCGACCTCGGCCAGGAAGGAGTCGCGGTGCGAGTACATCTCGGGGAACTTGAAGGTCGTGTCGACGAAGAGCGCTGGGAAGGGGATCTTGCCCGGGTAGAAGGCCTTCTGGGCGATCCGCGCCAGGACCGTCGAGTCCTTGCCCACCGAGTAGAGCATCACGGGGAGCTCGAACTCGGCGACCACCTCGCGAAAGACGTGGATCGCCTCGGCCTCGAGCTCGCGCAGGTGGGAGAGACGGTAGCGGGTCACGGCGCGAGCTTAGCAGGGCCCGACGTTGGCTCTGCCAGGTCGGGGGTCGCTAGCTCCGGCGTCGGGCCGCCGCGCCGCGCAGGATCGTGCCCGGCAGGCCCTGGCCCATGGAGTGCTCGTAGCGCATGGCCGGCCGGCTCGGGTTGAAGGGAATGTTCAGCTCGTCGCGGACCGTCTTCTCGACCCAGTTGCGCAGGCTCACGATCTCCTCCGAGCTGAGGTGGTCCGTGAACACGTAGCTCTTGTAGCCGTCCTCGGGGTCGCCCTTGTAGTAGTCGGGCGTGGAGGAGTAGTCGACGTCGTAGGCGTGCAGGCGGTCGCCCGTCTTGGGGTGCGTGTAGGTGTAGACGCCCTCGAGGGTCTCGTGCGGGACCGCGACGTCGTAGTAGGGCGTGCCGGGGTAGGTCGTGATCACCGTGCAGTCGAACTCGTCGACCTGAACCTTGATCAACCACTCGGCGATCGCGCGGATCGAGGCCTCGTTCTCGCCGGGGTGGCCGCAGGACATCAGCGCCTTGACCTTGAGGCCAGCGTCCTTGGCGAGCCCCACGCAGCGCGTGTTGTCCTCGAGCGTCGCGCGCTTGCCGATGTTGATCAGCATGCGCGGGTCGGCCGACTCGTAGCCGCAGAGGAGCCAGCGGAAGCCGGCCCGGTACATCGCCTCGGCCTGCTCCTGGGTGAAGAGCTCCGACTTGACGAAGCCGCGCAGGCGGAACTCGGTCCCGAGCCGCTGCTGGAGGTCGCTGATCTCGTTCATGAGCTGAACCATGGTCTTGGAGACGTTCAGCTCGTCGTCGTAGAACATGAAGCCCGTGTAGCCGTATTCGCGGTGCAGGTGCTCCAGTTCGCTCACGATCGAGGACACGGAGCGCGTGCGGATCTTGCGCAGGCTCTTGCTGTTGCGCCCCCCGCAGAAGCCGCAGCCGAAGGGGCAGCCGAGCTGGGCGATCAGGCTGGTCGCCTCGTGCCCAGCGATCTCGTAGTGGTAGCTGCTCATCTCGACGAGGTGGCGCGCCGGGAGCGGGCTGTGGGTGAACTGCTCGTCGCTGAGGAAGTAGTCGCCCTTGGGGTCGTCGCCGTCCACGTGCGTCGGCGCGTCGTCCTCGAGCGCCTGGAACACGGCCAGCTCCCCGTCGCCCGAGACCAGCACGTCGAAGGCGTCCTCGAGCTGGGCCACGGCCCGCGCTGCGCGCCCGCCCTCGACGCCGCGCTTGCGCTCCAGCTTGAGGGCGGAGGTGCAGAGGGTCACGTGGGGCCCGCCCAGGATCCGGCGCAGGTCGGGGCGGACCTCGCGGATCACCTGCGCGACCTCGAGCGCCGCCGGTAGCTGAGGGGTCGTGGTCGTGACGCCGACCGCGAAGTCCGTGCTCGTCTGCAGATACTCGCGCAGCGGGTCGAGGTAGTTCTCGATCCCCGAGAGGTCGAGCACGTTGACCTCGTGGCCGCGCGCCTCGAGCGAGCTCGCGACCTTGAGGATCCCCAGGCTGACGAACACGCGCTCGTCGAGGAGGAAGGCGCTCGGCGGGATCACCAGGCACACCGAGCGCGGGGCGACGGTCTGCGTCGACCAGTCGCTGACGGTCGCTAGTCGTTTCTTGGCCACTCGCCTACTCCTAGCCATGAATCTAACGAGGGCGCAGCGCTTTAACGAGTTTCAGAACTCGATGACTTCAACCATCGCGCGCAGGGTGTTAGGTTGATCTTGGGGTGCCGGATTTTTGGCGCCTGTGTCCCGCGTCGCTCGCTCGAGCTTCCGCGGCCGTCGTCTGGGGAGTCGCGCAAGCCACTGGGGAAGCTTGGCTAAGGTAGCTACGAGCCACTAGACCCCTGCTGCCCTAAATCGTGCAGCCGGGCGCTGGAGGCCCCGTGAAGCTCCTCTTGCCTTTGCTCGCGCTGCTCTTCGCCCTCGACCTCCCCGTGCCGCCGCCTCGCTCGCCCTTTGCCCCCTCCGAGCCCCTGGTCGCTCCCTCCGAGGACGACGAGGGTCACGATCCGCGCGACGCTCCGCCGGCGCTCTTCTACGGGGAGGAGATCGAGCCCGAGCAGGACACGATCTTCTTCGTCCTCGATCGCTCGGGCAGCATGCAGAGCTACACGACCGAGGCGGCCTACGTCGACCCGAACGGGCAGCCCGCGCGGGGCAACCGCTGGGAGCGCGCCAAGGCCGAGGCGATTCGCTCGGTGCGGGGGCTGGCGGACAACCTCCGCTTCGGAATCCTGACCTACGACTGCGGGGTGATCGGCTGGCGCGGCGGCGAGCTGCAGGAGTCCTC
>CALDQK010000071.1 GCA_937911525.1 uncultured bacterium | reverse complement strand
CTTCAGCCGCAACCACGACGTCCCGGCGCTCTTCCAGCGCTATGCGCCGGCCGCGCAGCAGGCCCGACCCTCGCAGCCCCAGCCCGCCCGAGCCCAGTCCGCCCGAGCCCAGTCCGCCCGAGCCCAGCCCGCGCGAGCCGAGTCCGCGGTAGCCGCCCCGACGAAGGGGATCGCCGGCCGCCTGCGCGGGGAGCCAGCGACCCTGCCAGCGAGCGCGCCGCGCGCGGCGGCGGCAGAGGAGCAGGCACGCGAGGGCGCTGGCGCCTCGACGAGCGAGGAGCCGGGGGCGGTGGGACGCGAGCGAGGCCTCTACGACGTGCCCGAAGAGGAGCGCATTTACCCCCGGCGCCGCGCGCGCCTTCCCTGGGAGCAACCGCTGCGACCCCTCCGAGCGAACGAAGCGCAGCCCTCGGCCCGCGAGGTGCGCGCTGAGTCCAGCCTCGCTCCGAGCGAGGTCCGCCCCGCCCCGAGCGCGGTCCCCCCTGCGCGGAGCCAGGCCCTGCGTGCGCGCAGGTCGCAGGCCAGCCGCCCCGAGCCCGAGGACGCCAGACCGCCCGCCCAGACCGGACGCCTGCACGAGGCGAGGGGGACCCTGGCCGACTACGTCGGCGGCGGCCAGGTCCTCTCCTTCGGGGCGCGGGGCCCGGCCGTCCAGGACCTGCAGCGGCAGCTCGGCGTCGGTCCCACCGGGCTCTTTGGGCCCACGACCCAGCAGGCGCTGCAGGACTGGCAGCGGAGCCGGGGGCTGGAGCCCACGGGTCAGGTCGGACCCACCACCCTGGCCCGACTGCAGGTCGAGGCTCGCCGGCCCAAGGGCCGGGTGCTCAACCGCGGGCACCGCGTCTCGGACCCGGTCCTGCGCCGGGCGCTGGAGCGGATCTCGGCGGTGGCGGGGAAGCCCGTCGTGCTGACCAGCGGCGATCGCAACTACGTCCCCAGCGGCGGAAGCCACCGCAGCCTGCACATGGCCAACCGCGCCGCCGACTTCTACGTGGAGGGCCTGACCCTTCAGCAGGCCTTCGACCTGATCCGTCGCAATCGCGGCGAGGTCCTCGTCGGCGGCGGCTTCGAGCTGATCCTGCACGGACCCCACACCCAGACCACCGGGCCTCACCTGCACCTGGGGCACCGCTACCAGAGCAGTCACCGGATCCTGTTCGAGAACGGCCGCGGCTACCAGGCGGTGGACTGACCATGAGCGCCAGCCACAGCGAGACCTGCCTGATCCCGGGGCCGCGCCCTCCGCTCGCGGAGCTGACCTGGTCCATGCCGCTCGACGCCTTCGACGACCCCTATGAGGCGCTGAGGGGCTTCCCGACGCGGCTGTCCAGCAGGCGCTACCGCCTGGGACCCAAGCTGGGCCGCGGGGCTCAGGCCAGCGTGCGGGCGGCCTACGACCTGCGCCTCCGCCGCCCGGTCGCGCTCAAGTTCCTGGCCACCCCCAGCCAACCCGGCGCGCGGCGGCTGCAGGAGGAGGCGCGCATTCTGGCCGGTCTGCGCCATCCCGGGGTCGTTCGCATCTACGGGTCCGGTCGCTGGCGCGGGATCCCCGCGCTGGTCCTCGAGCAGGTCCCGGGGCGCTCGCTCAAGGACCTGCTCGAGCGAAGCGGCCCCCTCCGCTGGCGCGAGGGCGCGCGCTTGCTCGAGGAGCTGTTCGAGGCGGTGGCCTACGTGCACGAGCAAGGGATCGTCCACCGGGACATCAAGCTCCAGAACGTGATCTGGGGACGCGCTGGCCTGCGGCTGATCGACTTCGGCCTGGCCCGTCCCCTGGTCGACCCGCGTGAGCTGACCCGCCCCGGGCAGGTGGTGGGGACTCCCCTCTACGCTGCCCCCGAGCGACTGCAGGGCCAAGACGCGACGCCGACCTCGGACGTGTTCTCGCTCGGGGTCTCGGCCTTCCGGCTCCTCAGCGGAGCGCCTCCCTTCGACGCGGATCGCCTGGACCGCTTGATCGCGCTCTTGCAGCACGCCGAGCCCGCGCCCGTCCCCGGCTTGCCCGAGCCCCTGGCGGACGTGCTCGCGCGCGCGCTGGCCAAGGATCCGCGTGAGCGCTACAGCTCCGCTGGCGAGCTGCTGCGAGCCTGGTCGCGGGCGCGCCAGCGCGCGACGGCCCCGCGCCCTCGTCGCCTGCGCCCGCGCTCCCGCGCCTTGACGCGTCGCTAACCCCTTCCCCAACGCGAGACGATCATGACCGCTGCTGCGCGCCTGCTCTTGCCCCTCGTGCTGCTGCTCGGAGCGCTGAGCCCTGCGCTGGCGCAACCGTCTCCAGAGCCCTGCCCTGCCGACGGCGACCTGGGCTACTACCGCTGTCGCGCCGACGACTTCGTCCGTCGCCAGCCAGCCGCCGAGCCCCCCGACTACTACCTGAGCTACGGCGACCGCTACGTGCGGCGCTTCAGCGAGGAGACCCGCCCCCTGCTCAGCCCTGCCGGGCAGGCCTGGCTGGATCGCGTCCGCGAGGGGCTGCAGCAAGCGCTGGAGGCGGAGCGAGCTCGCGACCCCCTCGGCTTCGCCGACCTCGAGCGAGACTCGGCGCGCTTCCTCGACTTCGCCTACGACACGCACCCGCGCGCCTACCTCGAGGCCGGCCTGAGCGAGCTCCCCGCGCGGGACCTGCTGATCATCGGCTCGACCCCCGACGCGCGCGATCTGCTCTCGGCGCGGGGGCGGCGGCAGATCATCGAGGTGCTGCGTGGGCTGGTGCAGGCCTGCCGCGAGGAGGGGCTCGGGTCCTGCCTCCTGACCCGGGTCGTCCGTGAGCTGCGCGATCGACGCCGCCTGATCAGCGAGCGCCTGCGGCTGCGGCCGAGCGGCTCGCTCGGCCGCTGGCTCGTGCAGCGACTCGTCGGCTCCGCCCTGCGCGAGCTGAACGGGGCTCGCGAGGCCTCGCGGGGGGCGCGCGGGCGAGTGGAGTCCGTCGCGCCCCAGCGCTGAGGCAGCTCGCGCGCGACAAGCCGCGGGATTCGGCGCGACACCCTTGCCCCCAGCGACGACTTCGTTGGGCTTGAGAGCTGGCCCGCCCTGTGCACGGGACCTTGCGGGCGCGAGGCACTCCCTCTTCTTTCCCACTGGGTCGCGCGCTCTCCAACGCTTCCAGAATCATCCCGCAGCCGCGGCGACCAGGAGCCTTGCTCCCGGTCGCCGCGGCCCTCCCCCAGGGAGCACCCATGCCGACCACGCTCAGCCGCCGCGCCTTCCTCGAGACCTGCGGCGCGGGCGCGTTGGGCGCCTTGGCGGGCTGCTCGCAGCAGCGCAATCGCTCGCCGCTCGGAGCGTCCGCGGCGACGAGCGCTCCCGTCACGAGCGCCCCCGCTCCTGCCGCGCCGGCAGGGTCTCTGGCGAGCTTGCCCGCGCCGGGGACGGGGACTCCCCGCTCCTTGCTTCACGGGAGCGCCGCGCCGCTCGACCTGCAGCTGAACGTCCTCAGCGGCGCGCTGCCGGCCGACCTCGGCGGCCACTACTTCGTCGTCGGCTCTCAGCCGCGCGGCGCCGGCGTGTTCACCTTCAACGGCGAGGGGGTCGTGCGTCGCCTCGACCTGGCGAGCGGGCGCCTGCGCTCCCGCCTGGTCACCACGCCCTGCTACTACGCCGACCAGGCCCTGGCGGGCCAATCGGCCGCGTTCAGCAACATTCAGGACGGGCCAGCGCGGATGTCGACCGCGCTCGGGGTGCGCAACCACCCCAACACCGCCTTGATCCCGCTGGGCGACGATCGCCTGCTGGTGACCAGCGACGCTGGACGCCCCTTCGAGCTCGATCCAGTCACGCTCGAGACCGTGACCGCCGTGGGCTGGCGGAGCGAGTGGCGGCCCGGCTTCGACCTGCCCTCGATCGCTGGGACCGCGCTGAACGACGACGTGTTCCCCTTGCTGCAGACGAGCGCTCACATGGCGCACGATCGCTTCACGGGCGAGACCTTCGGCGCCAACTACGGCGGGCCTCAAAACGTGCGCGTGTTCGGCCTCCCGCTCCTGGGACCGGACTTCACCGACCTGATCCGCTGGGACGGGCACGGAGCGCTGGAGCGCTGGACCCTGGTCGACCCGCAGGGAACACCGATCCGGATCCTGCAGTCGGTCCACCAAATGGGGGTCACCGAGCACTACGTGGTCCTCGCCGACGCCGCCTTCCGGCTCGAGCTGCAGAAGATGCTCGACCCCTCCTACCTCGAAGCCCAGGAGCCCTACGGGCGCCTCTACCTGGTCCGGCGCAGCGACCTCGCGGCGACCTCCAGCGGCGGCCAGGTCGTCGCCCGCAGCCTGGACCTCCCGCGGGAGGTGGCGCACTTCCTGCTCGACTACGACGACGCGGGCGAGCGGATCACCCTGCACGCGATCCACACCACCGGCGTCGACGGCTCGGAGTGGCTGCTCCCCAGCGACAAGCGCTTCGACAACGGCGCTCCGGTCTCGCGCGACCACCTCGGCTTCATCAGCGCGCCGACCGACCTCGGCCACCTCGGCCGACACGTGATCGACGCCAAGCGCCCGAGCCTGGTCTCGAGCCAGCTGGTGGGAGACGACCGGCTCACCTGGGGCCACACCCTCTACAGCGGCGGCTACGGGGTCGCGGCGCGCCACGAGCACGTGTTCCAGACCTGGACGGGCTTCGACCCCGCGCTCCTGCCCGAGCGCGTGGCTCAGGCCTACTCCGGCTACCCCCACCGGGTGCGGCCCCTGGCCCAGCTCCCTCAGCAGCGCCCCGGGACGCTGCTCCGCTACGACGCTCGCAGCGCCCAGCTCGGCGACGCCTTCGTGTTCCCGAGCGGGTGGGTGCCCTGCTCGCCCGAGCTGGCGCCGACGGGCCGCGGCTACGTGGTGTGCGCGGTGATCTCCGACGACGCGAGCGACCCGCGCTCCAGCGGCGACGAGCTGTGGGTGTTCGCCCAGGACGACCTGGCCCAGGGGCCGCTCTGCCGGCTCGGACATCCCGACCTGCGCCTGGCCTTCACCCTCCACACCGCCTGGACGGCGGACGTCCGTCCGCGCACGGCGGGCTATCGGGTCGACCCCGTCCAGGATCACGCGCGAGACGTCGACGCTCTCGACCCCGCGCTGCGGGACGTGTTCTTGCGGCAGGTCTTCCCGCGGCTCTAACCCCGCGCGCGCCGCCGAGCGGAGGGAAGCCCTACGTCGTGCGCTTCTGGACCGAGTCGCCCACGGTTGGCGTCAGCGCGTGGGTCGCGGTCGAAGCAGGGGAGCCCAAGCTCTTGGCGAGCTTCCCCTGCGCGGAGGTGGAGATCCCCTGGATCCGGCCTGGCAAGTCCTACGTGTTCACTCTGCACGCCGGCGAGCAGCCCAGTTCGACTTTGCTGGACACCCCGACGATCGAGGGCCGCTGAGCAGGGTCGCGGACCACCAGGCGGCGTTCCGCCCCGCGCAGGATCGCGCCGTCAAGGCGGGGCCCTCAGTCGAGATCGTCACCGAGGCGCAGCCGCACGAGCACGGGCTCCGCCTCCAGTCGCACCTGCTCGTCCGCCGCGACGACGGCGAGCAAGGAGCCAAGCGCTGAGCGGTCGGCGTCGAGCAGCTCGGCTGCCTCGAGGAGCGCCGCGGAGCGGGTGGCGCCAGGGGCGGCTCGCAGCGCGAGGGCAGAGCTGACGAAGGCTCTGGCAGCCGCTCGCGACGACTCGGCCCCGGCGCGGTCGAGGTCGAAGCGCTGGGACCACAGCTCCAGGACGCGCTCCTCCAGCTCGGCGTGGTGGGCGCCGCTCAGGGTCACGGTGGGGATCTCGCCGAGGTGGGGCGTCACGACGAGGGAGGGGACTCGATAGACACGCGACACGAAGCACAACTGGGACGCTTGGAGCGCCCTTCGGACCTCTTCACCGGCGCTCAGGGGTTGCTGGTGGCAGCGGCCGCGGTCGCGCTCGAGACCGGGCTCGTAGCGCCGCTCGACAGGAGCGGAAAGCGGCCGATCCTCCTCAACCCGGGCTCGAACACGCGCTCGAAGTTCCCCGCCAGCACCCCGGCCATCTCGTCGTCCGTGTAGCCGTTCTGCACCATGGCCGCGACGGTCTTGTCCAGGTAGTCGCGCACGAAGCCCGGGCGCTGGGGGCCGTCGCTGCCGTAGATCACTCGGTCGATCAGCCCCTCCGCCTTGAAGCGGCGATAGACCTCGAGCAGGTTGGCGCCCGTCGGATCGGAGGCGTCGCTGCCGAGCGCGCTGGCCTCCAGGTAGACGTTGGGGTACTGGTGGGCCAACCGGATCACGGTGTCGAAGTCGCCCAGGGTCTTGCCGATGAAGTCGTAGCCCACGTGCCCGAGGATGAAGCGGCAGCGGGGGTGACGGCGGACGGCCTCCTCGAAGAAGAGCGGGTCGGTGTTGTGGCGGTCGTTGTCGACGCCGGGGCCGGGGCTGTTGCCAATGTGCGCGTAGACGGCCGCTTCGAGTCGCTCGGCCAGAGCGTAGATGGGGAAGATCGCGGGATCGGCCAGGCCGAGCTTCATGTGGGGGTGGGCGAGCTTGATCCCGATCATTCGGTAGTCCTTGAGCGCCCGCTCCAGCTCGGCCAGTCGCGCGGCGCTGTGCTGGGCCCAGCTCTCGACGTCGATGCTCGCCAAGGCCAAGAAGCGGTCTGGGTTCTGGTTCCGGCGGTCGCGGACCAGCTCGTTGGTGGCGACGCCGACGCTGTGGGGCGCGTAGACCGCGAAGAGCACGCCGTGGGCGATCCCCGCCTCGTCGAGCTGCTTCTTGATCCCGTCGCTGCTCAGGATCGAGTTCACCGCCCTGCGGGGGTCGAGCTTGATCGGGAAGGGGAGCGCGTCGCGGAGGAAGTCCTGCGCGACCTTGGGGATCTGGTCCCACTCGCCGGTGTGGAGGTGCATGTCGATCACGGGCAGGCGCCGACCGGAGGTCGTGGCGACGCCCAGGGGGCGGGGGCCGCCGCTCCCTCCGCCGTTGCAGCCGAAGGGGAGCACGAGCAGGAGCAGGGCGAGGGCGAGCAGGGCGAGCGAGGTCTTGGTCTTCATCGGGATGGTTCCTCGAGTTGGGGATCCACGGCGCCGTAGCGCGCGCCGTGCCGCGCCGCTCAAGTCCCGCCGCTTGGACAACGCCTCGACTCCGCGACCCTCGGCTGTCGCGCGGATTCCGGGGGGACGCCTCCGCGGCGTGACAGCGCGCTCGGAGAGCTGGGCTTCTAGCGCTGGCACGGCGCTTGAGGAGGGGCGTTCAACCCTTGTCGAGCTTTGGCCTGCCGCGCCGCAGCTCGCCCCCTGCGAAAGGAAACCCTCCGATGAATCGACGCGACGTCCTCAAGTGGATCGCGGGCGGAAGCCTGGGGGTGCTGGCCAGCGGTCAGCGCGTCCAAGCTCGCCCCTACCCCCTGCGCACGATCCAGCCCAAGAACCCCTGGGACCCCGCCCGGCTGCCCGCCGGCGTGCGCCGCAAGGTGCTCGTGGTCGGGGGCGGGTTGGCCGGGCTCTCGGCCGCGCTGGAGCTGGCCGAGCGCGGCTACGAGGTGGTCGTGCGGGAGGCCGACTCGGTCCTGGGCGGCAAGCTGGCCACGCGCCGGCTCCAGACCGGCGCCGGGACCTTCGAGGTCGAGCACGGCCTGCACATGTGGTTCTTCAACTACCACGTGTTCCGCGACATTCGCCGCCGGCTGGGGCTGGACCGCCACTTCCGCCCCTACGCCAGCGGCGTGCACTTCGAGTTCCGCAACTACCAACCCGAGGTGCTTCAGAGCAACCCGCCCCGCTACCCGCAGAACCTGATCGGGTTGCTGGAGCGCTCGCCCAACTTCAACCTCTTCAGCGGAATGCGCCAGCTGGGCATGCTGCGGGCGATCCTCTTCTACGAGCACTCGAGCAACGTGGCCCGTCTGGACGGCTTGTCCTTCCCTGAGTGGATCCAGCGGGCCAACCTCAGCCCGGCCTTCCGGGACGTGATCTTGATGCCCGCCGCGGAGGTGACCCTCAACGACCCGCAGCGGATCAGCGCCGCCGAGATGGCGCAGCTGATGCACCTCTGCTTCACCAGCCACCCGCGCGCGATGCAGCGCGAGGTGACGACCGTCGACCACGGCACCGCCGTGATCGAGCCCTGGGCCGCGCACCTGCGCCAGCTGGGCGTTCGCTTCGACCTCGGTCGGGCGGTGAGCGGACTCCGCTTCGAGCGCGGCCGCGCCGTGGGCGAGCGCGGGGACCCGACGAGCTACGACGGCGTGGTCTTGGCCTGCGCGGTGGGCGGGGCGCGGGCGATCCTGCGCGGCTCGACCAGCTCCGACCCTGCCAGCGCCAGCGCCCTGGCCGCCCTGCGCGCGCGAACCGACCGGCTCGAGCTCGCGCCGCCCTACCAGGTGCTGAGGGTGTGGCTCGATCGCCCGACGCGTCAGGACCGCCCGGACATCCTCGAGACCCCCGAGCATCGGCCGATCAACCTGATGGTCCAGTTCCACCTGCTGGAGGAAGAGTCCAAGCGCTGGGCCGCCGCCAGCGGCGGGAGCGTGATCGAGCTGCACCTCTACCACCAGAGCGCGGCGGAGGCGGCCGAGCGAGACCCCCACGCCATCTGGCGCCGGGTCCGCCCCACCGTCGAGGAGCTGTGGCCGGAGCTCCAGCCCGCCAACGCCATGGGCGCCACGGTCGGCAGCTACGAGGACTTCACCTCCTTCGCGGTCGGCCAGGCTTCGATCCGGCCGAGCGCGACGACCCCCGCCCAGGACGGGCTCGCCAACCTGACGCTGGCCGGGGACTGGGTCGCGACGGACTACCCCTCGGCGCTCATGGAGCGCGCCGTCGCGACCGGCCGCGAGGCGGCCAACCATCTCCTCCTGGCGGACGGCGTCCGCCAGGCGTCCCTGACCGTGACCCCCTCCCGCGGCCCCGGCCTGTTCTAGCCAGCGCTCGCGGCTGCCCATTCACTCGGGTCGTCCCGCCGGGGCGGCCCCACACCCGGAGTACGTCCCCATGACTCGACCCACCCCCACCTGCGCGATCCTGCTCGCGCTCCTGGCGCTCGGAGCGCCGGCCCTGGCTCAAGAAGCCAGCACGATCCCCGAGGTGGCCCGCGCGACGGGCAGCTTCACCGCCCTCGGCAAGGCCCTCCGCGCGGCGGGCCTCGAGGAGACCCTCCGCGGCGAGGGTCCCTTCACGGTGTTCGCGCCCAGCGACGCGGCCTTCGCCAAGCTGCCGCCCGAGCGCCTGAGCGCGCTGCTCGCGGACCGCGCGGCGCTCCGCCAGGTCCTGCTGCACCACGTGGCCCGCGGTCGGCGCACGGCCCGCGAGGTGGTCCAGTTCGAGTCGGTGCGCACCCTGGCCGGGGAGTCGCTGCGGATCCAGGTCGGCGCGCGGGTCCAGATCGGCGCCGCCAGCGTGCTCCGGGCCGACGTCGAGGCGAGCAACGGCGTGATTCACGTGATCGACCAGGTCCTCCTGCCCGAGTCGCTCCAGGCGGGGCCCGGCTCACTGGTCGCGGTGGCCAAGGCCGCCGGCGGCTTCGAGGTCCTCCTGGCCGCGGCCAAGGCGGCCGGCCTGCTCGAGGTCCTCGACGCCCAGGGTCCCTTCACCCTGCTCGCTCCCAGCGACGCCGCCTTCGGCGTCCTGCCGCCCCAGGCCCTGCAGGCGCTGCTGCAGGACCGCGAGCGGCTGACGCGCCTGCTCCAGCACCACGTCGTCGCGGGCCGCCTCCCGGCCAGCGCGCTCGCGGAGCGGAGTGAGCTGGTGACCCTGGCCAAGACCCGCCTCGTGGTCGACGTCCGCCAGGGGGTGAGGGTCGCTGGGGCCCGCGTAGCCACGGCCGACGTGGTCGCGCGCAACGGTGTGATCCACGTGATCGACCGCGTCTTGCTCCCGCCTGCGCCCAAGGCGACTCCCTCGGTCTCGGCGGCCCCGACCTTCCCCACCTATCGGGGCAAGAACCTGGAGGGCCAACCCTATGTCCTCCCCGGCGGGCTGACGGGCGAGCGGAACCTCGTCCTGATCCCCTTCCTGCAGTGGCAGCAGGGGGACGTGAACACCTGGTTGGAGTGGCTGGGGCGCTCGCCGCTGGCAGCGCGGACTGGCTTCGCCTACTGGGAGCTGCCGACGGTCCAGGATCGGGGCGAGGGCTTCCAGCGCTTCCTGGACCGCGGGATGGCGCTGGGGATCCCCGACCCCGCCGCCAGGGCCCGCACGATCACGGTCTACACCGACCTGGCCGCCTTCCTGAAGCGGCTCGAGATCCCTGGCACCAGCAAGATCCAGGTCCTGCTGCTCGACAAGGCCGGCCGCGTCCTCTGGCGCTGCGAGGGCCCCTTCTCCCCGGCGAAGGGTCAGGAGCTGCTGCGAGCGCTCGAGGGCGCCAAGACCAAGTAGCCCCCAGAGACGACGTCCCCTGCGCGAGGGCCCGGCCGCTGGCCGGGCCCTGTCGCGTTCCTGCGACTCGTCGCACGCCCTCTCGAGACAGCGGGAGGGGAAGACGCCTCTCCGGGCGGAGCGGGCGAGGTTTAGGGCCTGGTCCGCGGGTTGCCCTTTCGCTGCTCATGAAAGTGGCCATGACCCCCCCGACCCTGCCGCCGCGAGACTCGCTCCTCCGCGAGTGCGCCGTCGCAGGCTGTGCTACGACCACCCACGACGCCAAGCCCTACTGCGTCGACCACGTCGAGCTGACGCCCTACGCCCATGGGCTGCTCGAGCAGCTCGCCCTCCAGGCGCTCGAGGAGGAGCGGGTCGCGCGCGAGGGCTCCTCGGCCGTGGACCTGGAGGGCCTGACCGCGCGAAGCCTGCTCCAGCAGCTCGAGCTGGGGCCGCTGAGCCTCGCTCGCCTGGCGCGCAAGCTCTTCCTGAGCCAAGAGGTCGCCCTCTGCTACACCCTCGCCCTGCAGGAGGCAGGGCGAGTCACTTCGTCGTCCAGCCGCGAGGGTCGACCCCTCCTGGCGCTCACCGGAGTCCGGCCCTAGGCGCGGTCGCCTCGGGCGTTCTCCACTCGATTGCTCAACTTTCTCTTTCTCTCCGTTCTCTCAAGGGTCGGGCCGAGGCGTCCTCGTGGACGCCTCGGCTCGCCCTCTTTGGTTCTGGCGGCCCGCGGCGCGGGTCTCGTCGCGGGCGGCGAGCTGAAGGTCGCTCGGCGAGGAGCCCGAGCGGTGCGAACGCGCGACGACCACCGAGATCGGCGAGACGGCCGGGGGAGATCACCGACCGAGGTTGGACTTCCATCGCCGGCATGAGCTTCGCAAGAGAGGAAGAGCGGAAGGAGGGCACGCCTGGAGCGCCCCATGCCCTTGCGCCTATCCCTGCTCCTGTCCCTGTCGCTGCTCGGCTTCCTCTGCGCGAGCGCGGCCGCCGCCCCGCCACGTGTGCGGATCGAGCGGGCGACGACCCTGCGCGAGCGCCCCGCTGACCTCGGCGCGCCCCGCCTTCGCCTCGCGGAGGGTGAGCACTACCCCGCCCTGGATCGGCGCGGCGCGTGGGTCGAGGTCCAGGTCGGTCCTCAGCGCGGCTGGGTCCCCGCGTCGCACACCCGCGGCAGCTCCTTGGCGGCCTCGGTCGTGGTCGCGGATCGGCTCAACCTCCGCGACGGACCTGGGGGCGCTCGGCTGGGCGAGCTGGAACAAGACACCTGGCTGGTCGAGCGCGAGCGACGGGAGGGCTGGGTCCGCCTCGACCTGGGCGGTCGCTCGGGCTGGGTCCACGCGGGCTACCTGCTCCCGGCCGAGGCCTCGTCCGAGGCCCGCGCGGAGGCCTTCCTGCGGCGCGCCCGGCGCGAGGGCAGCCGCGCCTCGCACCTGGCCTACCTGGACCGGGGGTTGGAGCGCTCGCCCTGGCGAAGCGAGGCGACGCAGGTCGCGGCTCGGCTGGCGCGCGGCCTGCGGCTCGCCCCTCCGGCCGGCCTCGCGCAGGCGCCGGCCTTCCCGGCGCTGGGAGCCCTCCCGAGCGCGATCGCCCCGGCGCGTCTCGACCACGCGGCGCAGCTCTGCCTGGTCCGGGTGACCCGGGCTGCCGCGGGGTTGCGCGCCCGCTGGCGAGGCCAGGACCCCTACGCTCAGGACCAGTGCTGGAGCGCGACCAAGCAGCTGCAGGCGCTCGGCCTGATCCAGCGCCTGCACGCCCGCGAGCCCTCGCTGCGCGTGGGAGACCTGCGTCTGCGCGACCGCTCGGGGACGAGCCACCGCCTGAGCGACCTGTTCCGGGCGATCGTCTCCTACGAGCGCGGGGTCTCCTTCAGCAACGCGGCCTCGGGGGCGCTGGGGAGGCTGCGGCGGCGGAGCGAGCGCGAGGACGACCTCGCCGCCTGGACCGGCCACCGGAGTGACTTCCGCGGGGACTACGGCGCGGCGCCGCTGGCGGAGCGGCCGAGCCTGGAGGACGCCACGGGGCGGCGGGTGTGGACGGGGCCTGCCAGCGACGACCCGCGCGGGCCGAACCTGGTCTCGACCTACGACCTGACCCGCACCTTGGCGATGCTCGCCTGGCACCGCGGGCTGGCGGCGGAGCAGCGGATCCCGGCCGCGCAGTGGAGCGGTCTCGCGCCGCTGGTGGAGGCCCTGGCCCACGACCCGGCTCGCTACCTCGACGTGGCCCTCGTCCAGCTGGGGCTCGCCGACCGCCTCCGCGACGTGGTGATCTTGAGCAAGCTGGGCCACGGTGTCCGCAGCGCGACCGGCTTGGCCGAGATCGCCTACGTCGCGCTGCTGCAGGCTCACGACGCCTGGACGGGCCGGGACGTGGCCCTCTGCTTCGCGCTGCGCGTCGAGCACGCCGACCCCGTGGTGTGCGACGCGCGCGCTGCGGCCGCGGTCACGCAGCTCCTGGCCAGCCAGCTGGGGGGGGAGCGCCAGGAGTGAACCACCCGGACCCGAGCGCCTGGCGCGCCGCCCGAGCGCGCCAGGCCGAGCCAAGAGCTGGGCGGAGGCCATGGCAGGACAGGTCCCCAATCTGAGGGCTCGCGTCGGCCAGGGACCTTGCGCTACCTTCTGAGCAGGATGCGGTGGATCGGCAGCTACGAAGTCCTCGAGACCCTCGGCGAGGGGAGCTATGGGCTGGTGCTGCGCGTACGGGCTCCTGACGGGAGCGAAGCCGCGCTCAAGCTGCTCAAGGACCCGCGCGCGCTGGCGCGCTTCGAGCGCGAGCGGCGCATGCAGCGGCGGCTGGAGGCGGCGGGCTTCTTGCCGCTCCTCGACTGGGGTCGGCTGCCAGAGGGCGCCTACCTGGTGATGCCCCTCCTCTCGGGCGGAACGCTGGCGGATCGCCTCCGCCAGGGGCCGCTGGAGCTGGATCTCACTTGGGACGTCGCCCTCGCGTTGGCCCATGCGCTGGGGGAAGCCCACGCCCTGGGGGTTCTGCACCGCGACCTCAAGCCGAGCAACGTGCTCTTCTCGGGCGCAGGAGAGGTCAAGGTCGTCGACCTCGGGCTGGCCAAGGACGACTCGGACTCAGACGGCCTGAGCAAGACCGGCACCTCGCGCGGCACGCCGGGCTACATGGCGCCCGAGCAGCTCAGTGACGCCAAGCACGTCGGGCCTGCCGTCGACGTGTTCGCCTGGGGAGCGGTGATCTACGAGTGCCTCACGGGCGCGCGCCCCTTTCAGGCGGGCAGCCTGGTGGAAGAGTTGGCCCGCACGGCCGAGGGGCGGCTGCGGCCCATTCGCCAAGCGCGGCCCGAAGCGCCACCAGCGCTGACGAGCCTGGTGGTGCGCGCGCTCGCGAGCGACCCCGCCCAGCGACCTCCGGACGGCCGCGCGCTGGAGCGGCTGCTCGAAGAGGCAGCGCGTCCGACCCCCAGGCGACGCGGAGCGTGGCTGGCTGGCGTGGGGGCGCTGTCCCTGCTCGGCGCGGCGGCTCTCGGAGGGCGCTGGCGGCCCGCTCCCCCAGCGCCAGGCCCCTCACCCGCGCTCGCGGGCCCCAGCGCTACCGCACCTCCCGTGCTCGCGCTCAGCCCGCCGAGAGCGGTCCTGGATCCCGTGACCCCTCTGCCCACGCCCAGGGGTCCGCAGCAGCCAGCCGACCAGCTAGCGCGGGTCGAGGGCTTGCTCGCGGAGGGGCAGGCTCTCGAGGCCCGGCGCTTGCTCGAGGAGCTGCCGGCCCTCGACCTCGACCCGCGGCTGCACGCGACGCGCGGACGGCTGCGCGCTCAGGACGACCTGGTCGGGGCAGTGGTCGATCTGTTCGAGGCGCGCGAGGGACTGCCAGCAGGGCCCGAGCGCGAGGCCGCGTCCGCCGCCCTGGAGGCGCTCCACCAGGGACCGGTTCGCGAGCAGCGCGCCCGCTTCGAGGAGGACCCGCGCAGCGCAAGGCAGCTCCTTCAGGGCGATTCCCCCGAGGCGGAGCTGCGAAGCGCGCGAGACCTGCTCGCGCTCTACCCCGCCGTCGCTGAGCTCTATGCGAATCGCGCCTCTGCGCAGCGGCGACTGGGAGAGCTGGCGCAGGGGGTCGCGGACCTGCGCGTGGCCGTGGCCCTGAGCCCCCGGCAGTCGAGGATCTGGGTCTTGCTGGCCGACGCCTGGCAGCGGGCAGGGGAGCCTGAGCGCGCTCTCGCTGCGCTCGACGGCGGCCTGCGCGCCAACCCTGGACGCGACGGAGCGAGGTTGCTGGAGCGGCGTGGCACATGGGCCATGCAGGCTGCCGGGGAGCTGCCCACGGGCGACGAGCGACGAGCCACGCGCTATCAGGCTGCGCTCGACGACTTCGGCCGCGCGATCGAGCTGGACGCCCAGTGCATGGTCGCCCGCTACAACCGGGCCTCGATTCGCGCGACGATCCTCGAGGATCACGTGGTGGCGCTCGAGGAGCTGCGCGGGATCGTCGCGGAGACGTCCCCTGACTGGAGGGTGCTGCGCCTCCTCGGGAGAGAGTCGATTCAGGTCGGTGTGCTGTCGTCCGAGCCGAAGCGAGTGGAGGAGGGGATCGCGACCTTGGAGCGGGCGCAGGCCCTGGCTCGCGCCGGCGGGCCACCTGATGCCCTGCGAAGGTTCGCGCACGACCTCTCGGCCGCGCGCGATGGGCTGCTGCGGGCGCAGCAGCGGGCCAAGCTGTGGGGCGAGCTGCCTCCCCCCCCGTCCGCGGTCGCGCGCGAGGGGAGTCCGCCCTCGCTGGGCGAGGCTCGACGCGCCTTTGTGGCGAGCCCTAGCGATCCTGGCGCGCGGCGGGAGCTGGCCGCTGCCTACCTGGCGGTCGGCGCCCACGGTGACGCCCTGCTGCTGCTGCTCGAGGCCCTGCCGGACTTCGACCTGGATCCGCGCCAGCACGATCTCCGTGCGCGACTGCGACTGGTGCGCAAGGACGTGCGGGGGGAGGTCGTCGACCTGCTCGGGGCGCTGGTCGATAGCTTCGAGGCCCACGGAGCGTTGCCCTCGGGCCCGCGGCGGAGCGAGCTGACCAGGAGGCTGAAGGAGCTCTACGACGGACCCGTGGCTGCCGCGCAGAGGCGCTTCGCAGCCGATCCGCTGGTCAAGCGCGTCGAGCCCCACTACGAGGACCCGCGCCAGGGGCTGAGCGTCTATCAGGCCATGGTCCGCGCCCACCCCCTCGTCTCGGCGCTGCGGGTCAACCGGGGGTCCTGCCGCAAGCGACTGGGAGACCTGGCGGGCTGGCTGGAGGACGCGCGGGTGGGGGTCGCCCTGGGGCCAGGCTCGGATCAGATCTGGGCGCTCTTGGGGCGGGCCTTCGCGGACAACGGCCAGCTCGAGCGAGCTCTGCAGGCGCTGGGGCGGGGCCTCGAGCACCTCCCGCAGGGCGCCCAGATCTACGAGCAGCGCGGGATGCTTCACCAGGTCGGGTTCGCCGATCGCGCAGCCGACCGTAAGGACGTCGCTGTCGCCCGCAAGCACTACGAAGCCGCCCTGGCTGACTACGAACGAGCGATCGAGCTCCGGCCGCAGTGCTTCAACGCGCGCTTCAACCACGCGATGCTCCTCGCCAACGTGTTCGATCGCCCTGCGGAGGCCCTCGCGGAGCTGCGCTCCTTGAACGCCGACCAGCCGGATCAGTGGCTAACCCTGCTCAAGCTGGGTCAGCTCTCGAGCGGCTTGGAGCGCCCGAGCGAGGCGGTCGCTTGGCTGGAGCGGAGCCTGGCCTGCGCCCAGCGCGCAGGGGAGGCGACCGCCGCGATCGAAGCCGCGCTAACCCTCGCCCGCCGCAAGCTCGAGGGACAGGAGCGTTGAGGGAGGCACCTGCTCGGGGGGGAGCGCGGCTCCAGCTGCGCCGTCCGCTTCCTCTTCGAGGGGCACTCCCACCGCGTCGAAGCGGAGCCCTGATCGGCACGCCGAGGCGCGAGAGGACGAGCGGGCGCTCGCGGCTGCCTGGGCTGCACTGGAGGTGCTCCCCGGCGAGGCGCTCGACCCCCACGAGCACTCTCGGCGGGGTCTGCTGGCGCGCGCTCCCGGTCGCTCACCGCTGGCGCGGCGCGAGCTCGATTGGGCCCAGGTCGCGCTGGGTGAGGCCCGCCCCAAGCTCGACGCCGAGCGCGCTGTTGGCCCCTGTGCCCTGTCCTTCGCGCGGAGCTATCCTGTGAAGCATGCGAGCCAGCCGCGACGAGCCCCAGCCAACCACTGGCGATCTGCGCGCGCGGCGTGGGTGAGCGCTTCTCTGGCCTGCGCACTGCTGTCGAGGTCTCACCGATGCCTCTACGCTCGCGCGAGGAGCGCTCGCGGTGGGTGAGACCGAGGACCTGGTGGCCGACGCCCAGGGAGGGGACGAGGAGGCCTACGAGGCCCTCTTCGCGCGCGTGGCCGACCGCCTGCTCCTCTACCTGAGGTTGAGAATGGGCGCGGGCCTGCGCCGCAACCTCGAGCCGCTGGACCTGGTCCAGGACACCTATCTGGCCGCGCATCGCGCGTTCCCTGGCTTCGAGGCCCGCGGCGAGGGCGCGTTCAGCCGTTGGCTGTTCCAGATCGCGGACAACCGGCTGCGGGACGCGGCGGACCGCTATCGAGCGCTCAAGCGCCAGGCCCTCCAGGGGGCGCTGCGCGACTCCGGCGTCCTGGCGCGCATGCGCGCAGACCAGGCCTCCCCGGCGACCGAGAGCGACCTGCGCGATCGGGCGCGCGCCTTGAGCGAGGCGCTGGCGCGGCTCGAAGCGCGCGAGCGTGACGCGGTGCTGCTGCGCCACTTCCACCAGGAGACCTTCGCGGCGATCGCGGTCCAGCTCGGGACGAGCGAAGCGACGGCGCGGCGACTGGTCGCCCGGGCCCAGGCGAAGCTGGGGCGCGCGCTGCGGGGGTCGGAGCGGTGAGGTCGAGCGACCTGCCGCCCGACGAGGTCCTCGAGGCCCTGTTCGAGGACCTGGGGAGCGCAGCCCTCGGGTCTGCCGAGGTGAGGGCGCTGGCGGCTCGTCACGGCGTGGCGCGTGAGGTGGTCGAGGATTGCCTGGCGGGCCTGCAGGCGTTGAGCGTCCAGCCAGGGCCGGGCGGACGGCGCTTCGGGCCCTACGTGCTGGAGCGGCTCATCGCCGAGGGCGGCATGGGCGCGGTCTACCTCGCGCGCGATACGGTCCTGGACCGCAGGGTCGCGCTCAAGGTGCTCCGCTCGGGGAGCCTGGCTGGCGCGCGTCAGCTGGCTCGCTTCCAGCGCGAGGCCTGCGCGCTGGCCGAGCTGCGCCACCCCAACGTGGTGGGGATTCACGCCGCTGGCAAGGCCGCGCAGGGCGCCTATCTGGTGCTGGAGCTGGTCGAGGGGGCGCGCTCGATCGTCGAGGCGGCCGAGGGACTCGACTGGCGGTCGCGGCTGGAGCTGGTGCGCGACGCGGCGCGGGGGCTGGGCTACGCCCACCGCAGGGGGGTCCTCCATCGAGACGTCAAGCCGGACAACCTGCTGGTCGATCGTCAGGGGCGGGTTCGCGTGAGCGACTTCGGGCTCACGCTTCAGCAAGGCGAGCAAGAGCGCTTGACCCGGACCGGGGCCGTGCTCGGGACCGTGGGCTACATGGCGCCCGAGCAAGTCGAAGGCGACCTGGCCCGCCAGGGGCCACCGACCGACGTGTGGGGGCTGGGGGTCGTGCTCTACGAGGTCCTGACGGGGACGGAGCTCTTTCCCGGCGTCTCGATCATGGAGCGATTCGCCGCGCAGGCGCGCTGGGAGCTCCCCTCGCTGGGTCAACGCCATGGGCTGCCGCGCTCGCTCGACGCCGTCCTCGCCACAGCGCTCCAGCGAGACCCGGGAGCGCGCTACCCCGACGCCGTCGACTTTGCGAACGACCTGGACGCAGTCCTGGCTGGCCTTCCGCCGGCGGCGCTGGGCGCGCGTCGCCCCTGCGCTCGCGGAGCCCTGATCCTCTCCCTGGCCCTGATCCTCGCTAGCGCGCTGACCGTCGGGCTCGCGTTGCGCTCGCGCTGGCCGAACGACACCAGCGCCTCGAGTTCGCCGACCCCGCGGGCACCTCGCGTTCCGCTGCTCGCCGCCACGCCGAGCGCTGCCGCGGCTCGTCCCTGGCAGCGCGATGGGCGGGAGCTCGGCGGGCAGCTGGAGCTGCTCGCCGCGCGGCGCTGGCTGCGTCGACACCCCCGTCACCCCGCCGCGGCGCGCGCCCAGCGGCTCTTCGCCTCCTCGCCCAGCGCCCCGCTGCTCCAGTTCGTGCACCATCCGCAGGGAGGTCGAGTCCGGCTGACCTTCGACCGGGACCAGGCGGTGGTCAGCTGCGGCGACGGCCGGCTGCGCCGCTGGTCGCTGCCCGGAGGCACACTGAGCGCTCGGCTGCGGGTCCGCGGTCTGGAGCGCGCGTTGCCGCTGCCGGGAGGTGCGTGGCTCCTGGCAGGCAAGGCGGGGCTGGAGCGTTGGCCAGGGGAGGCGCTGTGGGGGGAGGGTGGGTCGGGGCGCGGAGCCGCGGGCAAGCTGGGGCGAGGGGATCGGCTCGGGCGAGGCGCGCGCTGGGTCGCGCGCCTGGGGGACGTGGGCGCGCTCGCCCTGGAGCCTCAAGGGAGGCGGGTGGCCGTGATCGTGGACACGAGGGTGGTGGTGCTCGCGCTCGACTCCGGGCGCGTGCTCCGTCGCCTGGCTGCGGGTCCGGGCGAAGCGCCTCACCGCTTGACCTTTCTCGACGAGCGGACCTTGCTGGTGGCCTCCAAGCTGCGTGAAGGCTCCGTCCTCGCCGTCTGGAAGCTCGAGCACGGGGAGCGTGTCGCTCGCGCCCGCTTCCCGCCGACCAGCGCCCTGCTCAGCTTCGGGCCCGACACGTTCCTGCTCGGCACGTATCGGGGCCAGGTGCTCCTGCTCCAGGGCGAGGGGCTCGAGGTCCAACGCCGCCTGCACGGTAGGACGCCCGAGCTCCAGTGGGCTGAGCGCGTCTTCGCCGACGGAGGGTCCGTCGGGGCGCTCGCGCGCCTCCCCGGGACCCAGGCCCTGCTCGCGCTGCCGGGGCAGGACGTGGCGGTCGCCGACCGCACGATCAAGCGCTTCGACCTGGCCGCCCCCGCGGGCCTGCCGACCCACGTCACCCCCCAACTGCCAGCGTCTCCCTGCAGTCTCGCGGTGGATTCGGCGGGCGACCTGCTGGGGCTCGGGCAGCAGGACGGGACCCTCAGCGTGTGGGTCCTCCCACCCTGAGCGAGGGCCTTCGGCTGATGAGAGAGGGCAGTCCGCTCTGCGCGGCGCGTCGCAGGGCGGGCGCGACGGGTCGAGGAGGCGCCTTCGTCCTCCTGAACGTGCAGCGAGCGCCGCTCGCGCGGCGCTCGCTGGCTGGGGGGGCGGCCCTTCCTTCGCTCGAGCCAGCGTTCGAAGGGTCGCTTCGTTCGTCCGGCCGACCCCTGTCCCTCACGCTTGGCTCGCCCTTCAGTCGAAGGCGGGGCTGACGCGGTTCGGCTGCCAGTCGAGCTCGGACCGAACGGCCCGGTTGGAGCCACGCTCCCAGGTCAGGCCGCCGTGAATCGGGGTGGTGTCGCCCGCGATCCAGGGGCCCCGCAGGAGCTTGTAGCGCAGGCCCAGCGGCAGCTTGCCCGTGTAGCTCCAGCCGTCCGGGCCAGGGGTCAGCCGGTAGGCGGTGCGCCAGTTACCGAGCAGGTCGGTGGCGCCGGTCACGAAGAGCGCCTCGCCGGGACGGGTGGCGGTGTTCGCGACGATCCTCGTGCTGGCCGGCTGGAGCACGATCTCCTGCTCGCGGCGCTGGCCAGCCTCGACCGTGAAGGAGAAGGTCGGGCTGTAGAACACCGAGTGGCTGCTGGTCATCTGGGAGAAGGAGACGGTGTGCGGGCCGGCCTCGAGCTCGAAGCTGACCACGCCGCCGCTCGTGTGCCCGTCCGCCGGCGGTCCGCCCCGGGGCGAGTTGCCGTCCAGGAACACGCCCACGCCAGAGTAAGGACGCTTGATCAGGCCGCCGTCCTGGTAGGCCTGGCGGTAGACGCGCAGCACGATCGTCCCCTTGGCGCCGCTCGCGGGGAGGGCGGGGGCGCTGGCCGCGGCGCTGGTGGCGCCAGCGCTGGCCGCGGCGCTGGTGCTGGCGGACCCGGTCGCGCGGGGGGCGGCTCCGCGGACCGGAGGGGCCCCCCGCAGCGCGCCGGCGGCGCCCCGGACCGCGGCCGCTCGCGCGGGCGGCGAGATCAGCTCGGCGTTCTCGCGACGCATCCAGCCGCTGCTCCCCTGGGGGGTCGTGACCTGCCAGAAGCCGGCCCGGCCCGCGCTGACCTCGATCAGCTCACCGGGGCGGACCCGGCCCAGGGGCAGGAGGACCGAGTGACCCTTGGCCCGTGCCAGCAGCGCCACGACGTGCAGCCGCGCAGGGCTGACCTGGTCGTCGAGCCAGCCGCGCAGGCCGATCTCCTCGCCTACCGGGAGCAGCCTGGTCAGCGGACCCTCCAGCTCCAAGGGCGGCAGGTTCGGCGCTCCGCGCCGCTGCAGGACGACCCCCTGGGAGCCCGGCCGCGTGGCGACGGTGCCCGCCGCGCGCCGCATCTGCGGCGAGAGGACGCGCTCGCCCGCGAAGCTCGATCCGTGGCTCTGCCCCTCCAGGGTCACGATCAAGCCGTTCAAGGAGCGGAGCCGGGCCGCAAAGCTCGCGGGGATCACGCGCTCACCGCCGACCGCTACCTCCTTGCCCTTCACGCTCACGCGCCCGCTCAGGCGCTCTGGCGCCAGCTCGGCTCCCACACGGCGGAACTCGACCGCGCCGCCGCGCCGGGCCAACTTGACGACCTGGTAGGGCCGACTCAGGGCCGGAGCGAGGATCGTCCCGGGGCGCGGGGCGCGCTCGCGGTAACGGACCACGGCCACGATCCGGACCCCGGCGGCTCCGGTGGGCGGCGTCTCGACCTCGAGCTTGATCGACTCCACGCCGATCGAGTGGCCCAGGGTCCGCTTGGTGTCGCCCACGAGGATCAGAGCCATCTCATCGTCCCAGTCGATCTGGGTCCAGATCCCGCTCGGCTGGATCCCGTAGCGGCGCAGGTCCGCCAGGGAGTGGACCACCGAGGTCCCCGCGGGCAAGGTCGCGTCGGCCTGCGGTCCGCTGGCGAGGATGCTGAAGGGGAGCGAGCCGTCGCCCGGCGGGGCAGGCGCGGGGGCGGGGCTGGGCTGCGGCGAGGTGCCGGCCGGATCGACCGGCTCGAGGACGAGCTCGCCCCCGCGACGGAGCTTGACGAGCTGATAGGGGCGGGTCTGCGCCGCTGCCAGCGGCACCCCCGGCTGGGGCGCGACCTCCCCGTAGCGGACCAGGATCACCGGGCGCCCCTGGTAGGACGTGCGCCGGGCTGACGCGACCTCGATCGAGTAGCCATGGGTCGGCTTGGTGTCGCTCGCCAACGCCACCATCAACTCCTGGCTCCAGTCGATCCGTCCGGGCGGGACGAGGGCCTCCAGGCCATAGCGGCCCAGGTCTGCCTGGGAGCGCAGGACGTAGGCCCCGGACGGCAGCGCGGCGGGCGCCTGCGTTCCGCTGGAGAGCTCGGTGAAGGGGACGGGATAGGCGTCGGCTCCAGGCGCCAGCGCCAAGATCAATGCGACCACCGCCGCGCTTCTTTGGACGTCGAGTCTCATGGACTCCTCCTTTGTTGCCCATGGCCAGGCACAGGGGGTGCCGGGGATAAGCCCAACGAGGACCGTGCGCGCAGGGCGCCGTCGGTCCCACCGTCCAAAGCCTGCGACAGGCCGTTCAGCCCGGGTGACAGGAGGCGCTCGAGCGGCCCTCGCTCAGTGCTGCGCAGCCAGCGGGCGACGAGCCTCGTCCAGGAGCTCGCCAGGCAGGCCCTGCCATGGGTGGGACCCAGCGTGCTCTCGGCCTGCTGCCCCGATGAGCAGGTCCTGACGACGGCGCTCGCCACGGACCCGAGCCTGCGTTCCGCCACGGCGAAGGCGAAGGCCGCGCGCTGGCGGGCGAGGCAGCCCTCGCCAGGGGAGCGCGCGAGAGCTCGTCGAGCGCCGCGCGCGCTGACTGTCGCCTCCCCATGACAACTCGGTGAGCGCGCGTGACGGAGCGCCAAGACGGGAGGAAGTCGCGCGTCGCAGGCGTGGGTTGCAGCTCGGCCCCCCAGTTGCTGCCGCTTCATCTCCAGGAGCAAACCCATGACGAGCGAAGCGATCCCCCCGCGCCTGCACGACCGGCTCGAGCGCCCCTTCGACCGGGGCCTGCGGGCCTTCGACCGGCTGAAGGAGCGCCTGGGTCTGCGCGGACGCAAGGCCCCCTACGACGACCTGAGCTACGAGTTCTTGGGGGGCGAGCAGGAGCGGCTTCGCAAGCGGCACTACGACAAGAGCCTGCGCTTGCTCTGGAAGGCGGAGACGCACGCCTCCTGGTCCAGCTTCCGTGACGCGAGCGCGCTGGAGCGCACGCTCAGCGAGAGCGCCGAGCGCGGGCTCAGCGCCCAGGAGCGCGTCGAGCGCGAGCGGATCGGGGGCGCCGAGTTCAAGGCCCTGCTCGAGCGCAGCTACACCCCGCGCGAGAAGCAGGCGCTGGTGAACGTGCTCTCCATGATCGGCCACGGCGAGGCCTACGCCTGGCTGGTCTCGGCCGAGCTGCTGAACGAGGTCCAGAGCACGGGCGGGCGGGCAGCGCTCACGATGCAGGTCTTCGAGGAGGCCAAGCACTTCGTCGTATTGCGCGAGCTGATCCAGGCCTTCGAGTGCCCCGTCCCGCGCCTCTCGGCTTGGGAATACCTCCTGCTGGAGCGGGCCTTCAAGTCGAAGGGCCTGGAGAAGTTCTTCGCGATGAACGTGCTGGTGGAGGGCTTCGCGCTCAGCTTGTTCGGGGCCCTGGGGGAGCTGCCGGGGCTGGAGATCCTGCGCCTGTTCCACCTGGACGAGTCGCGCCACGCCGCGCTCCCGCAGAGCTACCTGCGCGAGTTCCCGCTCACGCCCTGGCAGCGCTGGAGCCCCGCCCGGCGGCTGAGGAGGCTGAGCCTGCTCCTCCCTGCGCTGCCGATCCTGGTCCAGGTCGAGCAGGACCTGGCCGTGCTGGGGATCGACTCGCTCGAGTTCGGCGGCTCCCTGGCGCGCAAGGTGATTCAGACCTCCGAGCGCGTCGGCTTCCACATGGCGCCCGGCCCCGCGCGGCTGAGGGCCCTCCTGAACGGGCTCTTCAACGGCTACGCCGCCCTCAGCCGACCCGGGCACGAGCGGCGGGACTTCGTCGCTGCCGAGACCAGCCGCGGCGAAGCGCTGGCCGCCGAGGCCGAGCTCTACGGCCCCGCGGCGGCCTGAGGGGCGAGGTGTTCGAGCTGGCCCAGGTCCTGCTCGCGGCGGCGACCCCAGCCGCGGGCGGGTTGATCGGCTGGGGGACCAACTTCCTCGCCGTTCAGATGCTCTTCGAGCCGCTGGAGCGGCGCGGGCTCGGGCCGCTGGGCTGGCAGGGCGTGATCCCGGCCCAGGCCGAGGTCATGGCCCACGGCTGCGCGGACTTGCTCTTGGAGCGGCTGGTCGACCCGGCCGAACTGGGCGCGCGCCTGGACGCGGGGGAGGCAGCGCGGCTGCTAGAGCCAGCGTTCCAGGACGCCGCAGCCGACGCGCTGGAGCGGGCGCTGGCCCGGCGCCACCCGCGGATGTGGCGAGCGCTCCCGAGTGCAGTCCGGCTGCGCCTGCTGGAGCGGGCCCGCGCTGCAGTGCCCGGTCAGGTCGAGGGCGTCCTGCGCGAGGTCGCCCGCGACCTGACGACGACCCTCGACCTGCGCCGGCTGATCGTGGAGGCCTTCCGCGCCGACCGGGCCCTGCTGGGCGAGCTCTTCCGCCGCTGCGGCGCGGCGGAGTTCCGCTTCGTGATCCTGACGGGGCTGGTGTGCGGTTTCCTGCTCGGCTTGCTCCAGCTCTTGGCCTGGGTCACGGTCGGCCAGCCCGCCTGGCTCTTTCCGCTCGTAGGAGCGCTCACCGGCGGGGCGACCAACTGGCTCGCGCTGTGGCTCGTGTTCGCGCCGGTCGAGGCAGTCCAGCTCGGTCCTTGGCGGGTGCGAGGGCTGTTCCTGGAGCGCCAGGCCGAGGTCAGCGCCGCCTACGCAGCCTTCTTCGCCGAGCGTGTCTTGAGCGCCCCACGCCTGATCGCTGCGCTGCCCTTGGACGAGCTCGGGGCAGAGGTCGAGGCGCGCAGCGCGCGGCAGCTCGAGCGCTGGGGGCGGGGAGCGTCGCCCGCGTTGCGGCTGGCCCTGAGAGCCTGGGGAGGCGAGGCGCTCAGGGGCGAGGTCTCAGCCAGCATCGGCGCGATCGTCCCCGAGCTGCCCCCGCTCCTCGAGCCCTACCTCGAGGAGCGCCTCGAGCTGGAGCGGACCCTGCGCGAGCGGCTGGAGGCCCTCTCGCCGCGGGAGTTCGTAAGCGTCCTACGCCCCGTGTTCCAGGCCGAGGAGTGGAAGCTGACCGCGATCGGCGCGGCGCTCGGGGCAGCGGCGGGCGGGCTGCAGGCCACGCTGCTCCTGCTCGCCTGAGCGAGGAGCGACGCTGTCCGCGAGCCCACCCCGCCACGGTTCGGCGATCCGGCCGACCCGGACAAGACGGTGCTCTAGCTCAGGCTGTCGCAGGGATTGGACGGGTGAGACGGAGTCCCTCGCCGCGACGTCGCTTAGGTCGGGCACCAAAGGTGCTCAGCCTTGGTCATCGGATCAGGAGGACCCATGCCCCACGACGCTCTCGCGCCGGCTTTGCTCTCGCTGGTGCTCGCTCTGCCCGCGGCCGCGGGGGAGCTCGAGGGGAGCTGGTCCCTGCGCGAGTCGGGGCGCGTTGGTCCGGCGAGCGTCGACGCGCTTCGTTTCTCTCGAGTGGAGCCTGAGGGCTGGCGGGCGGTCGGTCTGCTGGGTGGCCCCCGCGGACGCCCAGTCTGGGAAGGCAGAGCGCGCGTTCAGAGCGACACGGTGGTGGTCTCCATGGGCACATTGCGCGGCGCCGCGGACGCCCTGGAGGGGCGGTCCAGCAGCGAGGTGGGCGAAGCGACCTTCCGGCGCCTGGGTGACCTTCTGCTTGGCAGCTGGCGCGAGCGGGGGAGCAGCCAGCGGGCGGTGTTCGTCCGAGAGGGCTCCGTCTCGGCGGCGAAGCAGCCGTCAGGCGGGATCGAGGTCTTGGCAGGTCGCTTTGGCGCGGACGCGCAGTCGTGGCCCCAGCTGAACGCCAACCACCCAGAGATCCTGACCGCGGTCCCGCCGGAGGGCGCGATCGTGGTCTCGACCTTGCCCCCCGCAGGCCGGGCAGACCCGGGCGTCCACCTCGATCACCCCTTCGAGGGCCCCTTTCGAATCTTCGTGTCCAACCAGAACCGCACCGGCCGGCGGATCTGGCAGGCCGTGGTCCTCTGCAACGTCGGTCGCTCGACGGCCACGATCGAGGTGCGTGCGCTCTCGAGCGCTTCGACCCGCGAGGCGCCCTACACCGACCTGGGCTGGGGAGCCGCCGCGGCGATCGTCGAGCCGGGGAGCGGGCGCTCCTCTGGTCCGGGCGAGGCGGCCGCCACAGCGGCGCTCCAGGGTCAGGTCGCGGGAGCGCGCGCGCGCGCTCTCGCTGCAGGGGAGGCGACGCTGCTTTCGCTGCGCCCCCTGCGCTCGCGCGAGGAGCGAATGACCCACGCCCACCTGGTCGCCCGCGGCCGCGTCGCCGCCGCCGTGCTCTACCTCCCCGGCCCCCAGCCCGACCTGAAGAGGGTTCGGACGGCGCTGCGCAGGGCACGGCGTGCCGCGCGCAGCCAGCACGACCGCGCGCCCAGTCCGCCAACCGCGACCTCCGGCGCGCTGATCTTCGGGCGCGTGAGCGGGATCGTGGCGTCCAGCCACTGGGAGGGGCGGGTGAGCAACGACGCGCGGGGCGAGCTCTTCCTGACCCACCCGGGGGAGGAGCGCGCCTTCCGCTGGAACGCCAAGCTCGGGGCGACGGGGCGGGCGCAGAGCGCGCCGCTCCTGGCGCGCTTGCCGGACTCGGCCTATCGGAGCTGGGGCAACTACGGCGGGACCTTCGCGCTCCGCGGGGCCCTGCGTAACCCGACGCGCTCGCCCCAACGCGTCTCGCTCCTGGTCGATTGCGAGGGCCACGGGTCGGCGCGCGCCCTGCGTCAGGGTTTCGAGCTGCTGGTGCAGGGGCCCGCCGGGCTGGAGCGCCGCTGGGCGCGTGCTAGCTTGCGCATGGGCGCCCGCAGCGAGGAGCCCCTGTTCCAGGTCGAAGTCCCGCCTGGGAGCGCGCGCCTGGTCACCCTCCGCTGCGTCTACGCGGCCAACAACACCGCGCCGGTGATCCTGCGACTGCGCGTCGAGCCTGCGGGGTGAGGCAGAGCGTGGCCGAAGACGGCAGGGCAGGCTCTGCGCTCTGCGCAGCGTGAGGGTGTCAGCGTCGGTCCCATTCGCCGGGTCTTGGGGTCCCCAGACTTCGCTGAACCAAAGCAAAAGCGCCAAAGCCCAGTGGACTTCGGCGCTTATCGCGTTGGAGCTGAGGGGACTCGAACCCCTGACCTATACGTTGCGAACGTATCGCTCTCCCAGCTGAGCTACAGCCCCGCAGAAGGCCCAGATCATAGACCAGGGCCTCGCGGGTGCAAGCGTCATTATCGCGGCGGAGCGGGGGAGCGATCGGGCAGGTCGGCGTGAGCGGCAGTCGAGACGTAGAGCTGGCCGCCTTCGTCGCCCCAGCGGATCAGCGCTTCCCTGGAGGGGGCAGCGCAGGCGTCGAGCTTGCGCAGCTCCTCGGTGCGCTCCGTGAAGGGGCTGGTGCCGATGTGGCGCACGTAGAGCAGCAGGCCGTCCCTGACGCTCAGCTTGGCCTTTCGGCGGCCGCGGGGGTCGTTGATCGTCATATGGGGCCTCCTTTCGCCTTGGAGTGCGCAAGCCGCATGCCGGGGAGAGGGGAGCCCACGCGTCCGCCGTGAGCCAGCGCTGGCTCGACGAAGGGACAGCGCTGTCGAGGAGGGGGCGCTCGCGACGACCTAGGAGGTGCCCTAGAGGCTGACCAGCAGGCGTGTCGAGCCGACCACGATCAGGTCGCCCGAGGAGAGCTGCTGGCGCGCGATCTTCTGGTTGTTCACGAACACACCGTTGCGGCTGCCGGTGTCGGTCACGACCAGGGTCGAGGCCTCGAAGCCGATCGAGGCGTGCTGACCCGAGACGCCCGGGTCGTTGAGCGTGATCGAGCAGGCCGGCGCGCGACCGAGGGTCACCGGGGTGGTCGCGGTCACCGTGGCCTGGAGGCCCTTGTCATTGCCGTCGATCACCTGGACCAGCGCCTGGCCCGCCGCGGCGGGCTGGGCCGTCGCGGGCGGCGGAGCGTAGTGCTGGGCGGCGCCTGGCGAGTCGACGTTGAGGGTGCCGCCCGCCGGCTGAGCGCCGAAGGGGTTGTTCTGGGGGACGGTCGAGGTGACCGAGGCCGGCATCGCCGGCGGCGCGGCGACCGCGCCGCCTCCGCCGCCCTTCCCGCCCGCTGCCTTGGCCTTGACCATCCCGAGCACGCAGAGCAACACGCCGAGGAGCAGGAACACGGGCAGCAAGATCAGGCCCACGATCTTGAGCGTGGACTGCTCGTTCATGAAGCCGATCGCGACGAGGGGCACGCCCGCGCCGAGGCCGATCACGCAGCACACCAGGCCGCCCAGGAAGAGGGGCGAGAAGAGGATCTCGGTGAACGACGGGGCGCCTCCTCCGCCCGCCGCGGGGGCCGGGGAGCCGCCGCCGAAGGCGGGCTGCGGGGTGGCAGGCGTCGGCGTGGGAGAGGGCGTCGCGGGGCCCGCGCTCGCGGTCGGCGGGGGAGTGGCGGCGAGGGGGCTGGCCTGGCTGGCGGCCAGCGAGCCACCGGCCTCGGGGAGGCCCGCCAGGGCGTGCTCGAACTCGGTGCTGCTCTGGTAGCGCTGGGCCGGGTCCTTGGCCATCGCCTTGAGGATGATCGCCTCGAGCTGAGGCGAGATCCCGGGGTAGTGTTGCCGCGGGGGGATCGGCTCTTCCTTGGCGATCTTGACGACGAGCTTGCGCTCCTCTTCGTCGTAGAAGGGCAGCTGGCCGGTGACGCACTCGTAGAGGGTCACGCCCAGGCTGTAGACGTCGGAGCGGGCGTCCAGCGGCTTGCCGAGGAGCTGCTCCTTCGACATGTAGATCACCGTGCCCAGGGTCATGCCCTGCTGGGTCAGGCGCTGGGCGTCGACGAGCTTGGCCGTGCCGAAGTCGAGCAGCTTGGTCGTGCCCGAGGGGTGGACGATGATGTTGCTGGGCTTGATGTCGCGGTGAATGATCCCCTGCTGGTGGGCGTACTCGAGCCCGCGGCAGGCCTCGATGAACCAGGGGATGCACTGCGGCGGGGGGATCAGGCCCATGCGCTGCAGCTTGTCCTCGAGGTCCTCACCCTCGGCGAACTCCATCACGATGAAGCAGCCGTCGGCGTTGTTGATGAAGTTCAACAGGCCAATGATGTTGGGGTGGTTGAGGCGCGCCAGGGCCTGCGCTTCCCGCTCGAAGCGGTCCTTCGCGGCCTGGTTGCTCATCAGGGTCGGGTGGAGCGACTTGACCGCTACGATCTGCCCCAGCGCGGCGTGCTGGCCCTTGTAGACCATGCCCATGCCGCCCTCGCCGAGCTCGGCGACGATCTTGTAGTCACCGACTTGCGCCCCGATCATTGGGCCTCTCCCGCCAGTTCACAGAGGCGCTCGGCGGCGATGAACCGAGCTCGCGCCTCCTCGAAGTCGTTCTCTCGGTAGGCCGCCTTTCCTTGCTCGAAGGCGTCCTTGGCTTTGTCGATCAGGACCGCGTTGCCCTTGCTCGCGTCGAGGGTCTCCTTGGCCTGATCCCGGGCGGCCTCGGCCGCGCCCCGCTCGCGGGCGAAGAGGACCGCGAAGGTCCCGCCGGCGCCGATCACGGCGCCGAGCAAGAGCCCGACCAGGAGCTTGCCCAGGCCTCCCGCAGAGCGCGAGGCGCTGGCCGGCTCCTCGAGCTGAGGAACCGGCATCGCGGGCTGGGTCGCCGGGATCACCGGACCCTCGCTCGCGGCTGGCGCCGGGGCGGCGGCCGCTGCCGGCGCGCCTCCGTCGCGGGCGGCGGCTTCTTCACGGGCCTTGCGGATCGACTCGTCGATCTGGTCCTGCGTGAAGGCCGCGGTGACGGTCTCTTCGGGGGTGGTGTCGGTCGTCGCGCTGTCGGTCGCGTTGATCCGCAGCAGCTGGACCGTGATGTTGTCGTGGCCGCCGGCGGCGTTGGCCTGGTTGACCAGGTCCTCGCAGATCTGGCGCAGGGCCTTTTGGCCAGACACGCCCGCGTTGACGAGGGCCAGCATTTCGTCGTCGGTCACGAGGCCCGAGAGCCCGTCCGAGCAGATCAGGAACAGGTCGCCGTTGGCGATCGGGATGTGACTGACGTCGACCTCGACCTCGGGCTTGACCCCCAGCGAGCGCAGGATCACGTTCTTGTCGGGGTGGCTCTCCATCTCGCTCTTGTCGAGCAGCCCCTCGTCGACGAGCTGCTGAACCAGCGAGTGGTCCTTGGTCATTTGCTTCATCGCGCCACCTCGAATCAGGTAGGCGCGGCTGTCTCCGACCTGGCCGAAATAGACCATGTCGCGGCGGTGCACGAGGGCCGTGACCGTGGTCCCCATGCCGTCCAGCTCTTTGAGCCGCTGGCCCTCGTTGTAGACCTGGCGGTTGGCGAGCTCGATCGAGGCCCGCAGGGCCTCGACGATGTTCTCGCTCTCAGCCTGCTCGTAGTTGTCGATGATCGCCTTTACGGCGAGGCGGCTGGCGATCTCGCCACCCGAGTGGCCGCCCATTCCGTCGCAGACGACGGCCAGGCGACCCTTGAGGTCGAACAGGCGATCTTCGTCCGGCTCCCAGTAGCCGAAGAAGTCCTGGTTCTCCGTGCGGGCCATGCCCACGTGGGAGTGCTGTCCGATCTCGACGTCGTCGCGAATCTTCACGCAGGTCGTCGGTCCATCTGGGGGCCCTCAGCGGAGGGCCCAACGAAGGGGCGATGCGCCTCGAGAGGCGCAAGGAGAGTAGAAGCGAGTCGGGGGCTAGGCAGAGCGCCTCGGGAGTCAGGCTCCCTTGGGGTCACCTGGAGCCTCGGGCTAGAGGCACTTGAACTTCATGCGGGTCTGCCCAAAGGTGACCGTGTCGTTGTCGACCAGCTCCTCGCGGGCGATCGGCTCCTCGCTGTCGTTGAGGAAGGTGCCGTTGCTCGAGTCGAGGTCGGTGAGGATGAAGATCCGCTCGCCGTCCTTCTCCACGAACTTGATCGTGGCGTGGCGGGTCGAGATGTAGTCCTCGGTCAGGACCACGTCGTTGCTCGGATCGGACCCGATCGAGGTCTTGCCCTCGCGGATCTTGAAGTCCTCGCCCTTGTACTTGCCGGTGAGGGCGACCAGCCAGCCGGCGACCGGCAGCTTGGCGTCCTCGAAGATCATGCGGGTCTTCTTGGCGTTCGCGGAGGGACGCGGCGCCGGAACGGGCGTCGGCATGGGCATCGGCGCCGGCGCCGGGGTCGGCGGCGGGACGGGGACGTTCATGCGGGTGGGGGGGATCTCTCGGTTCATCTTGATCTGCTCTCTTGGAATGTGCGGCTAGGAGGGCCAGTCCGCGGCCGCTAGAGGCACTTGAACTTCATGCGGGTCGAGCCGAAGGTCACCGTGTCGTTGTCGACCAGCTCCTCGCGGGCGATCGGCTCCTCGCTGTCGTTGAGGAAGGTGCCGTTGCTCGAGTCGAGGTCGGTGAGGATGAAGATCCGCTCGCCGTCCTTCTCCACGAACTTGATCGTGGCGTGGCGGGTCGAGATGTAGTCCTCGGTCAGGACCACGTCGTTGCTCGGATCGGACCCGATCGAGGTCTTGCCCTCGCGGATCTTGAAGTCTTCGCCCTTGTACTTGCCGGTCAGAGCGACCAGCCAGCCGGCGACGGGCAGCTTCTTGTCCTCGAAGACCAGGCGGGTCTTCTTGGCGTTCGCCGAGGGACGCGCTGCCGGCACGGGGGTCGGCATGGGCATCGGAGCTGGCGCTGGGGCCGGCGCCGGCGCCGGGACGGGGACGGCCATGCGGGTCGGGGGGATCTGGGGTCGACCCGCCGCAGGCGGCGCGGCCATGGGAGGCGGCGCCATAGGAGCGCCAGCGGGCCGGGGGCAGTAGGGACAGGTGTCCCAGTTGGCCTCCATGATGTGCCCGTTCTTGCACAGCTTCGTATCGCCCATGCTGACTTCCCAGTCTCCAGTGGGGTCCTCGGGAGGCTCCCCAACTGCCTCGCTCGCGTGAGCTCAGTTTCGTCCTGAGCCCCTACCTAAGTCGAGGACTCGAGTTCCAGATCCCTACGGCGTGAACCCAAAGCACTTAGGGCGCATGCCGCGGCCCACTATGGCCCGTAGGCCTCAACGACGCAAGGGCTTGCGCTACTCCTGCGCCTGGTAGAACCAGAGCCCGAACATGTTGACGTCGCGGTCGGCCTCGACCGCCACCTGCTTGCACTCGACGGAGTTAGAGCCGATCGAGTCACCGGGGACCCGGAACAGCCAGTTGCGCCAGCGGTGCTTGCGGTCGCTCCCGTCGATCGTCCAGTCTCCGACCGAGGAGCCGTCGATCTCGATCCGGGTCACGATGTCGCCGCGGACGAAGTCGATCCGCTTGGCGATCACCACGTCCCGGCCGGGCGCGAGGTTCTGAATGTTCCACTGCGAGGTGCCGCCCACGTGCGAGCGACCGCGCGCGGTGGCCTTGACCCCGTCGGGGTAGGAGAAGGTCTGGTTGGCCTTCCAGTCCTGCTTGGCGCCCACGATCTGGAAGTCGTGGCTCGCCTCGCTCTTGCGGTCGCCGACGGCGATCTGGTCGACGAGGTGGTAGTTCTTGCCGTCCATGAAGATCTTGTCCGGCAGGACCGAGGACTCCTTGAGCTGGTCCCAGGTGAGCTCCTTGGCGGCCGGGTCCTTGACCGGCTCCGCTGGAGTCTCCTCCTCCTCTTCCTCCTCTTCCTCCTCCTCGGCGGCCTCGGGCTTGGCCTCCTCGACGGGCTTGGGCTCGGGCTTGGGAGCCGGCTTGACGTCGGCGGCCAGGCGGAGCGAGTCCGCCGCGGTGATGAGGCGGTTGAGCAGGTTCTCGAGGTCGCCGCGCAGGGGCTTGGCCTCGCGCGCCATGCTGGTCAGCGCGTCGATGACCTCCTTCCACTGCTCCCACTCCCGCACGCCGTTCAGCTCGGGGAAGTTGAGGTCGACGTCGACGCGCATCTCGTCGGCGAGCTCGAGCAGGAGTCGGATCCCGCTCACGACCTGGGGCGAGTCGAGGTTGTTGGTCTCGAGCAGCATCTGGAGGACCATCGCCGCGGCGCGCATGTCACGGGCCGAGTGGATCCCGTTGCGCGCGAAGTTGCCGAGGATCTTGCGCAGCTCGACGAAGAGGTCCTGCATCTTGTTGCGCAGGTCCACGTCGACCGCGGTGCCGGCCTGGCCGGCGTGTCCGCGGTAGCGGAGGTCGATCTCGCCCGGGCCCGGGTTGTTGGGGTCGCGCGCGTCGGTGATCTCGATCGTGTCGGCCGTGATGAGGATCCGCGCCAGCTCGACCCCGTCGCGCGGGTCGGGCGGGCTGCTGTCGACGTCGACGCGGCAGGTCTCGAAGATGCGCCGGTGGCCCTTGAACTTGGGGTTCGCCTTGTTGACGACGAACTCGACCGGGTCCTCGACGTACTTCAGCACGATGTAGGCCGTGCCGGGCAGCTGCGGCAGCTGCTTGCCCGGGTCGATCGTGACGATCTTGGGGTCCCACAGGATCACGTCGTTGCCTTCGCCGTCGATCGCGTAGCCCGCGTTGACGTCGATGGACATGTCGCCGCGGCGGCGGCCGATCACCTTCAGCTCGCCGCGCCAGTGGGCCACGATCCCGTGCCCGTGCAGGGCGGCGTTGTGGAGCTTGCGCTTCTCGACGTGGTAGCGCTCACCCGTCTGGAAGTCCTCGCTCTCGAGGCGCAGCCCGTGGAAGTGGTTCAGGCGCAGGTAGCCCTGGCGTGCGTCGTCAGCCATTTAGTTCCTCGTTAGTACTCCGACGAGACTTCCATCTCGCCATCGCCGGCCAGGGGGTCGAAGTAGCCTTCGGCGTCGTCCCCCGAGAGCCATGTGTCCACGCCGACCGTCGAGCTGACGCCGACCGTCAGGGCGGTGTCGACTTCCTCCTCCTCGCGCTCGGCGAAGATCAGGTAGTAGTCGGTGTGGACGGGCTTCTCCTGCTCGATGATCCGGTGGATCCGCAGGATGGTTTGGTTGTCTACTTCTTCGATCGGCAGCGGGATCTTGACCACGAAAGCGTGGGCCGGGTTGACCCGGTGCGTGATCACGCTGTCCACGCCGACCGTGCAGCTCTCGCCGACGACGAAGCCCTGGAAGGGCCAGGTGTTCTCGATGATCAGCGGATCGACACCAGTGAAGATCCGCAGGTAGATCCGCAGGCCGCGCGGCGTGCCGCGCAGGTGATAGAGCTCGACCGCCTTCTTGATCAGGCTGCGCTTCTTGGCCTCGGGCCAGCCGGCGTCCATGGTCAGCGCGACCCAGCTCGCCAGGTAGTCGAGGAACTCGCGCGGGCACTCGTGCGGATCGAAGTAGCGCTCGAGGTTGTCCAGCTTCTCGTCCGTCTGGAACTGGACGTGCTGCATGACCCACATCAACTCGCGCACGAAGTTGCGGCCGGTCAGGTCGCTGCGCTGATAGATCTGGGGGAGCATGTGCATCAGCGAGGCGTCGGCCACCTGCAGCTCGATGCGCTGGTTGGGGTCGGTCAGGTCGACCTTGCGGCCCGGAGCGGGGCGCTGGCGGATCACCGTCCCGCGCTCGCCCGGGTGCTCGGTCAGGCGGAGGCGGATCCGCTCGGGGGACACGCCCACCAGCGAGAGGATCTTGCGCGCCTTCTGCAGCGGGTATCCCTCCAGCTGCGGCGTCGGCACCTCGCGGGCGGCGAGCTGCTTCTTGAGCGTCTCGAGCGCGCTCTGGCGGCGGAGCGCGTCGAGCTCGAGCCCGTCCCCGTTGTCTCCGCCTTGCTCGCTCAAGTGAGCGTCTCCTTGGTGATCTCCTTGACCGAGACGCTGACCACGTGGACCAGCTCGTCGTCACGGAGGGGCACCTGGACCACCGTCCGCTTGAGGTCCTCGTCGTAGAGGTCGAGGTCCTCGACGTAGTCGACGCCCTCCATGCCCTCGACGACCCGGTAGAGGTCCGACTTGTGCACGGCCCGGCCGAAGGGCCAGCCCTTCCCGTCGGGGCCGCCGAAGAGCGGGTGCAGCGCCTTGCGGATCGCGTCCTCGAGGCGCGCCTTGATCCGGTCGGTGCCGGGGCCGCCCTGCTTGAGCACGACCGCGACGTTGGCCGAGACCTCCACGTAGCGCGGCTTGATCACGCGCAGCTTGGTGGTCACC
>CALDQK010000070.1 GCA_937911525.1 uncultured bacterium | reverse complement strand
GACCGACCGCACGGCCGAGGTCGCGCGCGCCGCCGGCGCGCGGGTCGTCTACGAGCCGCGCCCGGGCTACGGCTCCGCCTGCCTGGCCGCCCTGGCCGAGGCGCGCCGGCTGCCGGGCGGCCCGCCCGACGTGGTCGTGTTCGCCGACGGCGACGGGGCCGACGAGCCGCGCGACCTGCCCCTGCTGCTGGCGCCGATCCTGGCCGACCAGGCCGACCTCGTGATCGGCTCGCGCACGCTCCTGCCCGAGTCGCGCCGGCTGCTCGCGCCCCAGGCGCGCTTCGGGAACCTGCTGGCGGTGACCCTGATCCGCGCCCTGTGGGGCGAGCGCTTCACCGACCTGGGGCCCTTCCGCGCGATCACCTGGGAGGCGCTCGAGCGCGTCGGGATGCGAGACCGCAACTACGGCTGGACCGTCGAGCTCCAGCTCAAGGCGCCCCGCTTCGGCCTCCGCTGCGCCGAGGTCCCGGTGCGGACCAACCTCCGCACCGCCGGCCAGTCCAAGGTCACCGGCACCCTGCGCGGCTCGATCAAGGCCGGCGTCAAGATCCTCGCCACGATCGCCCGCTACGCCCGGTGAGCTCCAGCGAGGCGCTGTGGCTCGAGCCCGCGGGCGGCCCGAGCGCAGCCGAGCTGAGCGAGCGGCGCCGCTGGTGGGAGGCGCGCAGCGACTCCTTCCGCGCCCACGCCCCCGCCGCCCTGCACGCGGACGCCGACCGCCGCGAGCGCCCGGCCGAGGCCCACGGACTCTGCGAGCGCTACCTGCCCCTCGACTCGCTGCGCGGCGACCTCTTCGCCTGCCTGCGCGCCTGGTTCGGCCCGGCCCTCGACGAGCTCGAAGTCGACCTCGCGACCAGCAGCCTGGGGCGCGCCCGCAGCTGGCTCGACGCCCGCGCCGAGCTGCCCAGCCTGGCGAGCGGCCTGCCGGCGGAGCTCTTCGTCCGCTGCGCCGCGGCCGCGTCTGCGCACGCGCTCCTGTTCGAGCTCTTCTGCTCGCCCCGCCTCGGCGCCGCGCTGACGCGCTACCCCGCGCAGCTGAGCGCCATCGGCGCCGCCCTCGCCGGGGAGAGCGGTCGCGCGCTGCGGATCTGGGACGCGGGCTGCGCCACGGGCGAAGGGACCTGGGCCCTGGCGCGCGCGGCGCGTGACGCAGGCGCGAGCCGCGTGGCGGCGCTCGGGACCACCCCCTGGCCGCTGGAGCTGCTCTGCGCGCAGCGGCGCGCCTTCCCCCACGACCCGCAGCGCACGGCCCAGCTGCGCGCCGCGCTGGAGGGGCTCGACGAGGCGAGCTGCGCGCTGAGCTTCGCGCGCCACGACCTGCGCCAGCCGCCGCCCGGGCGCGACTACGACCTCGTGGCCTGCCACGGCGTGCTGGGCGGCGTCGTCCAGGGCGCCCTCCCCGACGACCTGCGCCGCCTGGCGGGCGCCGTGGCCAGCGGCGGCCTGCTCTCGGTGACCGACGCCTTCCGCGAGGACCGCCACGCGGCGGTCGCCCGCGCGCTGGCCGAGCTCGGCTGGCGCGAGCTGGCGCCCGGGCTGCTGCGCAAGCCTTAGCTCGCTGGCGGGTCCTCGGACGCGGGAGGCGCCACGCCGCGGCGGGCGCGGTGGACGCGGTAGCAGGCCAGGCCGAGCCCGAGCAGCGCGCCGCCGTAGAGGCCGACGTGCAGCGACTGGACGGTGACGAAGGCCTCGATCCGCTCGTCCGCCACCAGCCCCTTCAGCCAGGGCTTCAGCCCGAGCGGATCGAGGTGCGGCAGGATCAGGCCCGCCGCGACCTCGCCGCCGACCGCCAGCGCCAGGACCCAGGGCAGCCCCAGGCGGAGGACGCGCGCTTCGCTCAGCAGCGGGCGCTCGGTGCGCGGCTGGTTGACCAGCAGGAGCGCGCCGCCCGCGATCAAGCCCGCCACGAAGCCCGCCTGCCCGCCCAGGAGCGACGCGCGCGCGGCCAGGCCAGCTCCGCCCTCCAGTCCCTTCCCCAGCTCGAAGTACTCGGGCGAGACCCGGACCGAGACCTGATCCAGCGCGCCGCCGGCCAGGGCGCCCACGAGCCCACAGACCAGCAGGAAGCCATACTCGCGCGCCCGGCGCGCCTCGGCGCCGTAGCGCCAGCGGTCGATCGCGGCCGCGACGAGCAGCGCGACGATCAGGACCGCGAGGCGTGTTCCGAAGCCAGGCATGCGACGAGCCTAGCCGCCGGGCCGCGGGCCGGGGCCGAGGGCCGGGGCCGGGGCCGGGGCCGGGGCCGAGGGCCGGGGCCGGGGCCGGGGCCGGGGCCAGAGTCGGACTTCGGGATCGGCCCTCGCAATCGGCCCTCGGGATCGGCCCTCGCAATCCGACCTCGGAATCCGGCCTCGTAATCCGACCTCGGAATCCGACCTCGGAATCGGCCCTCGGAATCGGCCCTCGTAATCGGCCCTCGGAATCGGCCCTCGGAATCGGCCCTCGGGATCGGCCCTCGGAATCCGACCTCGGAATCCGGCCTCGGAATCCGACCTCGGAATCCGACCTCGGAATCCGGCCTCGGAATCCGACCTCGGAATCCGACCTCGGAATCCGGCCTCGGGATCGGCCCTCGGAATCGAACCTCGGGATCGGCCATCGAGATCCGACCTCCGACGTCCTCCCCACTCCACGGCAGCATGAAAGCCGATCGAGCCCGCCCTGGCGAAGGCAGTCCTGACCGAGGTCGAGCTGCCCGCGCGAGGCAAGCTCAAGCCCCGCGCAGGGGCTGGAGCTCTTCGCGGCCTACGCCAAGGCCAAGGGCTGGGCCGAGAAGCGCGGGCAGGTCTTCCTGGCGCCCAGCGGGGCCAAGCGGCTCAAGCTGAGCAAGTCGGCCCTCGCGATCGAAGTCCGCCGCGACCGCGTGGGGTCCAAGACGGTCACCTGGGCCAACCGCAGACGGGGCTCGCCCCGGCCGGGACCCGCCTGCGGGCGGCCCTGCGCGTCGCCGCCCCCGCCTGAGCTGGCGCGACCCTGTCGCTCAGCCCTTCCTCCCAAGGAGCACCCCGCGTACGCTCTGCTCGTGAAGCTCAGGCTCGCTCGCGCCGCGCTGCTCCTGGTGACCTTGCCCCTCACGGGGTTGGGGGCCTGGGTCGTGTGGTCCCAGCCGAGCGCCTACCCCTGGGGGGACCCGACCCTCTACGCGGTCCCCGGGGCGGGCCTGCTCGTGACCCTGCTCGCCTTCGTGGCCTCCTTCGCGCCCTTCGACCGCCCCCAGAGCACGCCCCGCTGGACGTCGCCGCTCCTGGGCCTGCTGCTCGGGGTGGCCCTGGCCGGGCTGGTGGCCTTCCCCTCGACCTTCCTGTTCCTGACGCCCGGGCTGCTCGTGTCCTGCGCGCTGCTCTACGGCTGCGCGCGCCTGGTCGCCCAGGGCCCGCCCGACCTCGACCTGCCCACCACCATGGCGGGGAGCCTGGACGACGCCGCCCTCGACGCCCCCCTCGACGCGGCGGGCGAGCTGACCCCGCTCCAGCGCGGGGGCCTGATCGTGGGGCTGGCGGTCGGGGTGGTCCTCGTCCTGCTCTGGCGCCCGAGCGCCGGGGCGCGCCCCCTCGACCCCGAGGCCGGCGTGGCCGCGGTGACCTCTCGCCCTCCCCGCGACCGGCGGGCGGCCCGGCGCGTGACCCGCCACGCGCGCGCGATCGAGGTCCGCGGGGCCGACGTGCGCCTGCTGATCTCGCTCGATCGCCCCCGCCTCGAGCTCAACCTGCGCGACCAGGACCTGATCGTCGAGCCCTGCCTGACGATCGAGCAGGGGAGCGTCGACGGCTTCCCGCTCCTGCCCTTCAACTCCTACTTCCTCGAGCCGACCGGCGTCGCCCTGGCCGACTTCACCGAGGGGCGCGAGCGGGCCTGGGTGCGCGTGTCCTTCCCCAAGGGCGCCGCCCGCTACGAGGGGCTGGCGGCGACCGCCCCCTTCCTCGGTCGCCTGGCGGGGCCGGACTCGATCGCGGCCACGATCGAGGTCGAGGTCGAGCTGCGCACCGGCAAGGTCACGATCGACGCCCGCACCCGCCTCGAGCACGAGGCCGCCGTCGCCAAGGCCAGCCTGGGCTGGATCCGGCTGCGCAAGGCGACCGAGCTCCCCGTGCAGGTCGCGCTCGGCGACGCGCTCCTGCCCTACGTGCCCAGCGCCAAGCGCGAAGACCCCTTCCGCTTCTTCTCGCACGAGGGCGAGCGCACCCGCCTGCTCGAGGCCAAGCGCGGCACGAGCGGACCCTACGAGACGGTCGAGGTCGGCGAGTTCCACGACTGGCTCGTGCTGCCCAGCCAGCACTCCCAGACCCTGCTCCTGGCCCCGGACTGGCGCGCGCAGGCCTCGCTGGCCCCCTCGCGCAGCGCCGGCCACGGCCTGCCCGAGAACATGCTGCGGATCTGGCGCCAGGGCGGCGGGGTCAACGTGCTCTTCGACGTCGCCAGCGCGCGCCTGGGCGAGGGCCTGCTCCTGACCCGCTTGCCGGCGGGGCTCTACCGCAACCGCCTGGTGCTGGTCCCCCTGCGCGGGCGCAAGCCGGACTACGTGGCGCAAGCCCTCCGCCGCCGCTTCGTGGTGGCCGAGCGCGTAGGCGCGCGGATCGAGCGCGTCCCGCGCCCGGAGCGGACCGACCTCGACGACGCCAACCCACCGCCGGCTCCGCCCGTCGGCCCCAACTTCGACGCCCGCTAAGCGTCGATCACGGCCTAGTGGTCGTCCGCGCGGCGCATCAGGGCCAGGAAGCGGCGCCGCCGCTCGGGGTCCTGGCCGAAGGTGCGGTCCTTCTTGCGCAGGCCCTCGAGGAAGGTCCGCGCCGCGCCGACCTCGCGGCACTCGAGGTAGGTCTGGCCGGCCGCGTAGGCGATCTCCCACCAGGCCTCGCGGTGCTCCGTCGGGGAGAGGGTCTTGAGCAGCTCCAGGTAGCGCTCGAGCGCCTTGGGCGAGTCGCGGCGGGCGCGCCAGGTCAGGCAGCGCTCCAGGACCACGTCCAGGCGGTCCTGCTCGCTCACGGTGTCGAGGACCGCGAGCGCGGCGTCCAGGCGCCCGCGGCGGCGCTCGAGGCGCGCCAGGCGGAGCTTGGCCTCGGCCCGCAGGGCGGGCTTGGCGCGCAAGCTCACCTCGCGGAAGAAGGGGCGCGCGGCCTCGTCGCGGCCGGCGCGCTCGAGCAGATCGGCCAGGGCCATGGCCTCGCTCGGCTCGAGCTGAGGCTTGGCCTGGGCGTAGGCGAGGACCAGCTCGCCCAGGCGGGCCCGCTCGGCGTCGGTCGCGCGCTCGAGCTTGGCCAGGCGCGCCAGGGCCCCGCGCTCGATCGCCTCCGCCTGGGCCCGGAAGGAGCTGGTCGGGAACCTGCGGGCGAAGCGGCGCACCTCGCTCACGGCGCGGCGCAGCCGGTCGTGGGCCAGGAGCGCGAGGGGCAGCCGCAGCCGGGCCTGCTCGACCAAGCTCGCCAGGCGCGCCAGGCCCTCCTGGTCGATCCTCGCCAGCAGGCGCCGCTGCGCGATCCGGTTGAGCGCCTCCTCGCCCGCCTGGAGCGCGTCGGCCTGCTTGGCCTCCTGGGCCCGCTGGAGCTGCTGGTTGGCGTGCAGCAGCAGCGCCGCCAGGAGCTGGCGCTCGGGCCCCGAGAGGGGGCCCTTGGCGGGCGTGTCCTGCACGACCTCCCAGGCGGTCTGGATCGCGCGCCCGGGGTCGTCGGCGAAGCCGATCCGGATCTGGACCTCCCGCAGCGTCGCGACCAGCTCCATGGCCTCCTGCTGGTGCTCGCTCCACTTGCTCAGGCTGGCGGCCTCGCGCTCGAGGTCGCTCGCCAGGGCCGCGACGCGCTCGGTGGCCTCGCGCCGCTTGGCCGGGTCCTCGCCCGCCAGGGCCGCGTTGGCGCCCTGGATCACGCGGGCGAAGCGCTCCCGCCGCCGGGCGCGGGTCACGCGGGGGTCCGCCTGCTGGCCCTGGGGGAGGGACTCGAGGTAGGCGCCGCTGTGGCCGAGGATCGCCGCGCGGTCCTCGGCGAGGCTCGCCACCTCGACCAGGCTGACGAGGGCCTCCTCGCGCAGCTGCCAGGTCGCGCCCTCCTGGCGGAGGGTGCCCAGCGCGCGGCTGTAGGCGGCCTCGGCCGCGAGCAGCTCGGCGGGGCCCTTGCCCTCGCGGGCGTAGGCCATGGCGACCCGGGCCTGGTCGAGCAGGCGCTCGCCGGCGCTCAGCTGCTCGCTGGGCGGGCGCGCCTCGTTCGCGACCCCGCCGTGGACCGGCATGTAGCGGTAGTAGGTCTCGAGGGTCAGGGTCGCGAAGCAGGTCGCGAGGACCGGGTCGCTCACGAAGCCGCCGCCCTCCCAGGAGCCGCGCTCACAGTGCTTGCCCTTGCGCTGGGTGTTGATCAGGGCGTCGCGGATCCGCGGGTTGAACTCCTGCCACAGCTCGCCGCCCACCTGATAGAGCGCCAGGGCCGAGTAGTAGATCGCGTAGAAGTTGCTGATCCCCTTGCCCTGCAGCGCCAGCTGGCAGCGCGCGACCTTCTCGGCCGCCTTGCGGTTCATGGGGGTGGTCGGCTTCTCGCCCAGGATCACGCGCAGGAAGAGCCCGGTGGCGTTCATGGCGGCGCCCCCGTCGCTGGGGCCGGTGTAGCCCGTGCCGCCGGCGGGGGTCGACACCCGGGCCACCCACTTGCGCACGCCCTGGAAGGCGCCCGAGGGGACCGAGACCCCGGCGGCCTCCGCCGACTTGAGCGCCAGGAGGCCCCAGCTGGTCACGCTGGTGTCGCTGTCGCCGTTGCCGTTGTAGCGCCAGCCGCCGAGGCGCTTGGACTGGTGACCGAGGAGGCAGCGCACGGCGCGGTGGACGGCCTGGCGCAGCTCCTCGTCGTCGTGGCGGGCGAGGCACTCCGAGAGCGCCAGGGTGCCGATCGAGTGCACGTAGCCGTTGAAGCCGCCCTGGAAGCGGCCGTCGCGCCCGACCTGCCCGACCAGCCACTCCTCGGCCTTCTTGACCAGAGCCTGGTAGCGCCCCGGCTCGCTGGGCGAGTGCCCAGCCAGGAGGAAGCCGAGCAGCGCCATGCCCGTGCGAGCCACGTCGCCGCGCTTGGTCTGCCAGCGCCGCTTGGGCTCGCACCAGCCCTCGACGTGCTGGTGGCCCGCGCCGATCTGGGTCCACACGCCCTGGTCGTTGCGATGGCGCGAGAGCCACTCCAGGCCCGTCGTGACGGCGCCCTCGCTGGCCTTGCTCGAGCCGCCCCGGTTGTTCTTGCGCCCGCCGCGGCCGACGCCCGAGCGCCCGCCGCCCCCGGCGCCGAACACGTTCACCTGGCCGGTCGCGTCGCCGCGGGCCTCCGTGAAGGGGTCGTCGGTGTCCGCCTCGTTGATCGCCTCGAGGTCGCGCTGGGTCGCGTCGGCCAGCGAGTCGAGGGCCGCCGTCTCGGTCCGATCGACGCCCGCCGTGACCGGAATGATCCGCTGGGGCTTCGCGAGCCGGACCTCGACCGGGAGCGCCTCCTGCTGGAAGTGGACCGCGATCGTCCAGAACGAGAGCGCCACGAGGAGCACGAGGTGCAGCAGGCCCGCGACCAGGAAGGCCGGGCTCGACTTGACGGCCTCGCCCGGCGGGCGCTTCCAGGTCCGGTAGCGACGGTGGTCGCTCAGCCGGGTCCCGCTGGGCGTCGGGGGAGCCAACGCAGCGGGCGCAGGTGGAGCCGAAACAGGCGCGGGCGCCAGAGCCGCAGCAGCGGGAGCGGGCGCCGCGGAGGCCGGCGCAGGCGCGGCGGCGGCGGCGGCAGGGGCGGCCGCAGGGCGGCGCCCGAGGACCTCACGGGCGCGCCGCCGGGCGCGCTGGGCCAGGGCCCGCTGCATGCGGCGCTGACCGCGCGTAGCGGCGGCTCCTAGCTCCTCCTTGGCGTTTGCTGCTTGCTCCACGTCGCCGTCCGTAGCGCTCCCCGCCCTAACCACGACGCCCTGGCGCGAGAGTTCCCGCTTTCTGGCGGCCCGCCCCCCGGGTAGCGTTTGGCGCCCATGAGCTCGGTGATCCAGGTCGACCAGGTGGTCAAGCGCTACGGCGACTTCACGGCCGTCGACGGAGTCAGCTTCTCCGTCGAGCGCGGCGAGTGTTACGGCCTGCTCGGGCCCAACGGCGCGGGCAAGACGACCCTCTTCAAGCTGATCGTGTCCATGGCGCGCCGCAGCGGGGGCTCGCTGAGCGTGTTCGGCCTCGACCCCGAGCGGGACGGGGTCGCGATCAAGGCTCGGCTCGGGGTCGTGGGCCAGGAGGACAGCCTGGACCCCGACCTCGACGTGTGGGGCAACCTCCAGACCTACGGGCGCTACTTCGGCCTGGCGGGCCCCGAGTTCACGGCGCGCTGCCGCGAGCTGCTCGACTTCCTCGAGCTGACCGAGAAGCTCCACATGCCGATCATGGCCCTCTCGGGCGGCATGAAGCGTCGGCTCGCGATCGTGCGCGCCCTGGTCAACGAGCCCGAGCTGCTCCTCCTCGACGAGCCGACGACCGGCCTCGACCCGCAGGTCCGCCACGCGATCTGGAAGGCGATCCGCGGGCTCAAGGAGCGCGGGCTGACGATCCTGCTCACGACCCACTACATGGAGGAGGCCGCCCAGCTCGCCGACCGGGTCGGGATCGTGGATCACGGCCAGCGGATCGCGGAGGGCTCCCCGCAGGAGCTGATCCAGGCCAACCTGCCCGCCTACGTGCTCGAGCTGCCGGTCAACCTCCAGGAAGAGGGCTGGCGCGAAGGCCTGGAGCAAGCGCTCGCGCAGGACCCGGGCGAGGGGCCCGCCCCGCGGCTCGAGGTCCACGGCGACCGGGGCTACGCCTTCCAGGGGAGCGAAGGCCGCCTGCGCGAGCTGCTGCTCGAGCGCGCGCTGCACGGCGCGCAGCTGCGGGCGACCTCGCTGGAGGACGTGTTCCTGCTCCTGACCGGGAGGAGCCTGCGTGACTGAGCCCGGCCAGGCCCCCGAGCTGCGGGTGGCGCGCGAGCCGCACCAGCCGCCCCCGCGCTGGCGGCGGCTGCTCTCGGTCGTCCGCCGCCACTGGGTCGTCTACGCCTCGACCTTCCTGGCCAACGCGTTGCCGGCCTTCTTCGAGCCGATCCTGTTCCTGACCGCGATCGGCCTCGGTCTGGGGGCCTACGTGGGCGAGGGCATGGCGGGTCTGCCCATGGGCGCCTTCATGGGCCCCGGCGCGCTGGCCATGACCGCCATGTTCACCGCGGCCTTCGAGACCACCTACGGGACCTTCGTCCGCCTCGTCTACCAGAAGACCTACGACGGGATGCTCGCCACGCCCCTCACGCCGAGCGACGTGTTCCTGGGCGAGGTGCTCTGGTGCGGCTGCAAGGGCTTCTTGTTCACCTCGATCGTGCTGACCGTCTACCTCGCCTTCGGCCGCTACAACGGCTGGTGGGTCCACTTCCAGTGGTCGACCCTCTTCCTGGCGCCCCTGGTCGGCGCGACCTGCTCGCTGCTCTTCGCCGGGCTCGGCCTGCACGTGGCCGCCCTGACGAAGAACATGAACAACTTCAACTTCTTCGTCTCGGGCGTGCTGACGCCCATGTCGCTCTTCTCCGGCATGGTGTTCCCCGTCAGCGACCTGCCCGTGGTGCTCCGCCAGCTGGCCTACGCGCTGCCCCTCTTCCACGTGACCGAGCTCAACCGCCTGCTCCTGTTCGGGCCCGAGCAGTGCGTGTCCTTCGTGTGGGCCTGCCCGCTCTACCTGCTGGTGGTGACCAGCTTGCTCGTGTGGAGCGGGGTTCGGGTCATGAGGAACCGGCTGATCCAGTAGGATCAGCCTCCTGTGGCTGACCTCTCTCGACTCCAGCGGATCTACGTCCGGCTGCCCAACTGGGTGGGCGACGTCGTGCTCGCGACCCCCTTCCTGAGGGCCCTGCGGCGCGCGGCCCCCCAGGCGACGATCGCGGCCCACGGGCGCGGCGCGGCGTTCAAGATCCTCGCCAACGAGGGCCTCTACGACCGCGAGCTGGGGCTGCAGAAGGGCGGCCTGCTCTGGCCGCTGCGCGAGGGGAGGCGCGTGCGCGCGGAGCTCGGCGAGCTCGACCTGGCCGTGCTCTTGCCCAACAGCGTGTCCTCGGCCCTGGTGGCCTGGTCCGCGGGCGCGCGCCAGCGCCTGGGCTACCGGCTCAACGGGCGGGGCGCCCTGCTGACCTCCGGCCCGGTGGTGCGCAAGGAGGGCCTGCTGCGCCCGATCCCCATGGTCGACTACTACCTCGGCCTGCTCGAGCACGAGGGCGTCGACACCAGCGACGAGCCCCGGCGCCCGATCCTGACCCCGAGCCCCGAGGCCGAAGACCAGGTCGAGGAGCTCCTGACCCGGCTCAAGCTGAACGCGCCCTCCATTCGCCGCTGGGCGCTCAACCTCGGCGGCTCGTGGGAGACCAAGCGCTGGATCCCCCAGTACGCGGGCGAGCTCGTGCGGCGGATCCGACGGGCCGGAGCGGCACCGATCCTGCTCCGCGGGCCCGACGAGGCCGACCTCGCCGATGCGGTGTGCGAGGCCGCAGGCGAGCGCGTCCCGGGCGCCGACGAGGTCGTCGGGCTGACCGAGCTGACCGCCTTGATGCGTCGCTGCGAGGTCCTGATCACGAGCGACTCGGGACCGCGCCACTTCGGCGTCGCCGCCCAGATCCCCGTCCTGGTCCTGATCGGCTCGACGCACCCCCACTACACGACCGTCGACCACCCCGGCTTGGAGCTCTGCTCCGAGTGGGTCGACTGCTGGCCCTGCCACCTCAAGACCTGCCCCCTCGACTTCCGCTGCATGCGCGCCCTGACCCCCGCCAAGGTCCACGCGGCGGCCGAAGCCCTCGTCGAGCGCGAGCGCGCGCGGGCGGCGCAGGTGGCAGCGTGAACGCGGGGCGCGAGCGACGCAAGGCGATCCTCGAGAGCGCCTCGCGGGACCCCGAGCTGCTCTCCAACGTGCCGCCGGTGGTCGCGGCGGGCTTCGGGGTGCTGCCCCTGCGACGGCTGGGCGACGTGCTGACCGTGGCCTGCTTGCCCCGGGCCAACCGCCAGGCCCTGCGCCTGCTGCGCGACGTGCTCGAGCTCGAGGTCGTGGCGACGCCCTTCGAGGAGCGCCTGCTGCGGGCCGCGATCGAGCGGGCGTACTTCAGCGAGGACGAGCTGGTCAACTTCCCGACCTTCCGTTCGCCGGAGTTCCTGGAGGAGGGCGAGAGCGCCCCCCTGCTGCGGGTCGAGAAGGTCGAGCGCCCTGGCGAGGCGAGCTGCGAGCTGGCCGCGGACGAGCTGGCCCTGGCCTCGCTCACCTACCGCACCCGGCTGGTCAACCTCGACCTTCCTGGCGCGGGAGGCGCCCTGCCCCACCCCGAGCGGACCCAGGTCCAGCTGGGCAAGGTCGAGCTGGCGTGGCGCCGGGACGCAGCGGGGCGCCCCCTGGCCAGCGCCGAGCCCGCTGCCGAGGCTCGGCTCTTGCTCAACCTCTATCGATTCTGCGAATACCGTCACCTTCCCCACGGGGCCCGGATAGACGAGCACGAGCTGCGGCCAGAGTGGATCGAGCGCTTCCCCTTCGTCGTCCACCCGACCGAAGTTCAACTCCTCGGAGTGAGGGCGACTGGCGCCCTCCGTTTCCATGTCTACGATCAAGAGGTCTGTTGTGAGCCCGGTGTCCCAGCTAGGTTCGTGGTGGACTACTTCTTCTTGTCCTACGGCAACCGTATGCACCGCAGCATCGACGTCCAGATCCACGAGCTCGAGCGCCTCCCTCGCGCGAGCGTCGGGATCAGCTCTGACCCCACATGGGGCGGCGTCGAGCTCGAACGTTGGCTCGGAATCGACGAGCCAGCGGCTGACCTCAGAGGCGCCTCGTGAACGCTCCCGACGACCCCAACCAGAAGCAGCCCGAGTTCCAGCTCCACCGCTCCCGCCCTCAGGACGTGCAGGGCGGCGGCATGGGGCCGCTTCCGATCGTGATCGTGGTGCTCCTCCTGGGCGTCGGCGGGTTCTTCCTGATGAACTCCTCGAGCTCGGGCAAGGACGGAGACGCGACCCCGACCCCCACCGCCGAGGTGGACACCCGCCCCGACGTCGAGGTCCCGAGCGCGATCTGGGATCGCCTCGAGTTCCTGGTCAACGAGGGCCGCACCGAGGAGGCCATCGACTACGGCAAGGAGCAGGACAAGACCTTCCCCAACAAGGAGCTGCGCAAGCGGGTCGCCGCCCTGGAGCAGGAGCTCGCGGGCCCCGGCCCGCGCTCCGTCCTCGAGCTGATGCGCGACGCGCGCAAGGCGTTCTTGGCCAAGAATTGGTCAGAGGTGATCGACCTGACCTCGGCCGTGCTGAACGAGAAGGAGGACGGCGAGGCCTACTACATGCGTGGGGTCGCCCGCGGCATGACCGGAGAGGCCCTCTCGGCCCAGAACGACCTCGAGTCGGCGCGGGAGAACGGGCACCCCGAGGCGCAGGTTCAGGCGGCTATCGACCGCTTCCAGTAGGGATCTACGCGCTGGTCAATGGGGGCCTCAGGGGCTAGGGTGACCCCCAGAGCATGGCCGTAATCCCTTGTCCTAAATGTGGTCGCGTCACGCCGATTCGCCACAACGAGTGCGTCTATTGCACGGCCTCGTTGAAGGGCGCCAAGACCATGGCCGAGAGCAGCCCTGCTCCCGAGCCCAAGGCGGCGCCGCCCAAGAGCAAGGTTCGCAAGGGCAAGGCCCCAGGCCATGAGGAGCCGCGCCTGCTCGGCAGCGGCAACGCGCGCTTCCAGCCCCAGTCCTCGGACCAGGTCCACGTCCTCGTGGTCTCGACCGGCGAGCCGATCGAGCTCTCGGCGGGGAAGCTCTTCGTCATGGGGCGTGACCCGCGCGCCAGCCTCGTGGTCCGGCTGCCCGAGGTCTCCCGCCAACACGCCGAGATCGACTGGGACGACAACGACCCGCCCCGGCCGCTCCTGAACGAGATCCGCTCCCGCAACGGGACCTTCCTCAACGGCAGCCGCGTTCAGGCCGGCGACCCGCGCCCGCTGCGCAGCGGCGACGAGGTCGGCCTGGGCGGAGCCTTCCGGGCCCAGTATCTCTGCGTGACCCCGCGCGAGCTGCGAATCCACGTCCAGGAGCGCGGCAACGACGAGACGCGCTCCTTCCACCTCGACGCCCCGGCTCCGGCGGCCGGCGGCGGCGCGCCCGCTGACGAGGGCGTGCTGGGAGACCTCGTCGCCGCGGCCCTCGGCGAGGCGGACATCTCCGAGCTCGACAACGAGGGCGACTTCAGCCGGCAGCACGGGAAGCACCTCGTCAAGCGGCTCTACACCGAGCGCCAGACCGGCGTGCTGACCGTCTATGACGGCACCGACGTGGGCGAGATGATCCTGATCGAGGGTCGCTGTCGACACGCGATCCTCGGCATGCTCACGGGCCGCGACGCGCTGGAATACGTGGCCCGCCTCAACCGCGGGCGCTATCGCTTCCGACCCGAGCCCATCGACGACCTGATCGACTCGACCCAGCCGACCGAGGTCGACGAGAACGGGCTCGCCCTGAGCGGTGACCTGAGCAACACCTCGGGCGCCGAGCTGGTCAAGGACCTCGTCTCGCGCCGGGTGACCGGCGTGTTGACCGTGTTCGACGCCAGCGGCAGCGGCATGGCCGTCCTCCACGACGGGATCTGCCAGGAGGCGGTGTTCGGCAAGCAGCGCGACCGCGAGGCCCTCGACGGGATCGTGCGCCTCCGCCGCGGCGTCTATCGCTTCCGGCCCAGCGACGTCGCGAGCCTCCCGCCGACCCGCGGCACGGAGGACTACGGCTACGACGACGACTACGACGACTACGACGACTACGGCTACGACTACGAGGAGCCGCGCACCGAGCGCCGGGCCCCACCTCCTCCGCCCAGCCGAACCGGCGCCCTCCACCGGACCGGGGCGATGAGGAAGCCGCCTCCCCTGCGCGACGCCGACGACGAGAACGGCGTCCTGCGCCGATCGACCACCCCCGTGCGTGCGCCGCGTCCCCCGGGTCCGCCTGCGTCGCGGACCAGCTCCATGCGTCGCAAGCGTCCGCCACCGCCGCCAGCCCAGCGCGGGCGCCGCCGCCCGCCTCCCCCTCAGCGCTAGCGCCTGGTGAGCGACGAGACCTGCCCCCAGTGCGGCGAGGGTCCCCTCGCGCAGGATGGCGGCTTCTGCCGCGCCTGCGGCTGGGACGCCGACCTGATGGGTGCCCACTACCGCGCCGAAGACGCCGAGCTCCCCGAGGAGGACGGCGACTACGAGGACTTCCTCCGCCGCGAGGGCCTGAGCGGCGGCGGAGGCGGCGGGGTCGGCCTCCCCGCGCACGTCTGGATCGCGCTGGTCCTCGCGCTCGGGCTGGTGCTCGTGCTGGTGCTCTTCCGCCGATGACGGGGCCCGTGTTCGCGTTGATCGGCCTGGCCGTGTTCGTGGGCGCCGTGCTGCTCGCCCGCCGCGCGGGCCTGCGGGCGGGGCGCTCGGAGTTCCTCTGCGACGACTGCAAGCTGGACGACCCGCGCCTCTGCTCTCGTCGCGAGCGCCCCAACGCCACCGAGTGCCCCGACTACTCGCCGCGGTGACGACCGGCCGGGGGCGCGTCGCGATCCGCAGCGCGGCTGCCTATAGTGCCAGGCAGCCCAAGGGGAGGGATCGATGAGCAGCGAGGCCTACCAACACCTGCTGGGAGAGCACCAGCGCCTGCAGAAGGAGCACCAGCTGCTGCAGCGCCTGCTGCACCTCTTCGCGGCGCCCGACGAGTTCGAGCTCGTGTTCGAAGGCTTGATGGACGCCACCATGGAGTTCTTCGAGGCGCACGCTGGCTCGCTCTACATGATCGACGGTGAGGTCGGCGAGCTCTACTTCGCAGCCGCCCGCGGCCCCGCCGCCGACCACCTGCTGAAGCTCGACATCACGATCCCCCCCGGCAAGGGCATCGCGGGCGCGTGCTTCAAGAACCGCGAGGTGATCGCGGTCTCGGAGGCCCACAAGGACCCCCGCTTCGCCAAGGAGGTCTCCGAGAAGATCGGCTACGAGGTGCGCTCGATGCTCACGATGCCGATCGTGGTCGACGGCGAGCCCCTCGGCGTGCTCCAGGTGATCAACAAGAAGGGCGAGTCGCTCTTCAACGCCGAAGACATCGAGCTCGCGGGCAAGCTCGGTCGCTACGCGGGCGGCTTGATCGCCCTGGGGCTCGAGCTGCAGGCGGCTGATGCAGCCGCCGCGGCCGCAGCCGAGCAGGGAGCCTAGCCATGGCCTTGACCGACTTCCTGGCCGAGCTCCACGCCCGCAAGGGCTCCGACCTGATCCTCAAGGTCGGTCGGCCCCCGCTGATGCGCCTCAACGGTCAGCTGCTGCCGAGCGAGTTCCCCGTCCAGGACGACGCCTCGATCGAGAAGAACCTCGAGCCGATCCTGAGCAAGTTCCACCGCGACCGGCTCGAAGAGGAGCGCGAGGTCGACCTCAGCTTCGAGATGAAGGGCATGGCGCGCTTCCGCGTGAACGTGTTCTTCCAGCGCGGGCACATGGGCACCGTGATCCGCCTGATCCCGCTCGAGACGCCGACCATCGACGAGATGGCGCTGCCCTCGGTGCTCAAGGACGTGGCGTCCTCGCCCAACGGGATCGTGCTCGTGACGGGCCCCACGGGCAGCGGCAAGTCGACGACGCTGGCCGCGATCGTCGAGCACGTCAACTACACCCGCCACGCGCACGTGATCACGATCGAGGACCCCGTCGAGTTCGTCTATCAGGACCGCAAGTCGACGATCACCCAGCGCGGGATCGGCGAGGACACGCTCAGCCCCTCGCGTGCCCTGCGCGCGGCCCTGCGCCAGAACCCCGACGTGATCCTGGCCGGCGAGATGCGCGACCGCGAGACGATGGAGCTCGCCCTGCACGCGGCCGAGACCGGTCACCTCGTGATGTCCACCCTGCACACCAACGACGCCAAGCAGAGCGTGACGCGAATCACCGACGCCTTCCCGCCCGAGCAGAAGAAGGGGCTGCTGCGCATGCTCAGCCACACCCTGCGGGCGGTCGTCAGCCAGCGCCTGCTGCGCCGCGCCGACGGCTCGGGGCGTGTGGCCGCGCACGAGATCATGATCGTGTCCCCCACGATCCAGCAGCTGATCGAGAAGGGCGACCTCGAGGGCATGGCCAAGGCGATCGCGAGCTCGTCCAGCTACTACCGGATGCAGAGCTTCAACCAGTCCCTGGCCGAGCTGGTGCGCAAGCGCCTGATCACGCCGGACATCGCGATGGCGAACACGAGCTCTCCGGGCGACCTGAAGCTGATGCTCAAGGGCATGTCCCGCTCGAGCGGCATGAGCTCGGTCGGTCCAGCCGATGGCTTCCGCGAGGAGGAGGCCCCGCCCAAGAAGCCCGAGGGCGGCGGACCCCCGCGACGGCGCCGAGCGCCCCCCAGCCGGCGGCAAATGCGCGGCGGCGGCGAGCAGGGCGGCGGCGGCGGCGGCGGCGGGGACAAGCCCAAGAAGCCGAAGATCAACCGCGGGTTCGACTTCCGCTAGCGAACCTTCGGGCCGGAGGTGCGGGGCCACCTGCGCGCACGGTTGGCTGCCGCCTCTACGCGAGGCGGCCAGCTCCTCGACCACGCGCGCGAGGCGCTGCCTCTGGCCCGGCGCGAAGTCGATTTGCGCGGGCTGGCGGCCTTCGGGGCGGGCTCCCCCGGGGAGGCTGGCGCAGACGAGGGCCAGGCGTCACCCTCTGGGTCCTGAAACGAGGAGGGGAGCCCGTGCGACCGCGCATTTCCTTCGGCAAGATCGCCCACCGGGTGGGCGCCGTGACGAGCGAGCAGCTGGCCGAGTGCCGCGCCGAGCGGGACTCGAGCGAGGACGACGAGACCCTCGAGGCGATCCTGCTCGAGAAGGGCTACCTCACTGAAGACCTCGCCGAGTTCGTGCGGGAGGCCTTCCTGCGCATGTGCGCGGTGTGTCCCGAGTGCGGGCGACGGACCGACGTCTCGGAGCGGAACGAGGGGGACTGGGCCTGCCGCTGCGGCGGGACCTTCGCCCCGCTGGCCGAGCAGGTCGACTCCGCGCGCAAGATCGATCCGGCCCTGCTCACGTCCGAGACGGGCGACGTGTCCGACGAGGGCGCCGCGCTCGAGTGAGCGGGCGCCCCGCCGCTCAGGCGGTCGCGCCCTTGGCGCCGCTCATGCGGGCCCAGATCGCCAGGCCCGCGATCAGGGCCAGGGCGGCCTCGGCGTAATAGAACAGGTTCAGCGCCGTCGCCACGCCGTCGGTGAAGCCGTAGCTGTGCAGGCCGGTGCCGAGCAGGTTGACGCCCCACCAGCTGAAGGCCACCACCATCCCGCCGAGGACCGCGGAGATCGCGAGGCCGAGGTCGCGGATGTAGCCGCCCAGGCGAGCGTGCACGATCGCGAGCTCCCAGAGCACGATCATCAGCGCGCCGTTCTCCTTGGGGTCCCAGCCCCAGAAGCGGCCCCAGCTGTAGTTGGCCCAGATCCCGCCCAGGATCGTGCCGATCACCGAGAAGAGCAGGCCGAAGCAGATCACGCCGTAGACCATGCGCGAGAGGCTGCGGTAGAAGCTGCGGTCGCCGGCGCGGTAGCCCATCAGCTGGCCGATCAGCCACACGTGCGCGATCCCTGAGGCCAAGAGGCCCGCGGCGTAGCCGAGCGTGACCGTGGTGACGTGGGTCGCGAGCCAGAAGTTGGTGTCGAGCACCGCCACCAGGCTGGTCATGGTGTCGCCGGCCGTGACGGCCTCCTTGAACTCGTACTTGCCGGCCAGGAACATGCCCAGCACGCCGATCACGGTCGCGACCACCACGGCCACGCGCTGCCGGTTGATCCACTCGATCGCGAGCGCGGTGATGACGCCGGTCGAGGTGATGAACAGGATCGTCTCGTAGAGCGTGCTGACCGGCGGGCGGCTGCGAATGATGCAGCGCTCCACGATCCCGACCGTGCACAGCACCGTCGCGAGGACCAGCGAGCCGAGCACGATCCGGTAGAGCCACTTGGCGGCCGCGCCCTCCTCGGCGCCCTCGGGGGGCTTGGGGATCAGCCAGCCGATCGCGAGACAGAGGAAGCCGAGCAGGTAGACCAGCAGCGAGCGGTAGAACCAGTCCGCCTTGTAGTAGTGCACCTCGAGCGGGATCTTCGCGTATTCGTTGCGGGTCTCGGCCAAGCCCTTGAGGGTGCCGTGCAGCCCCTTCAGCTCACGCAGGAAGACCTCGGGGCTGGTCTTGTTGTGCTCCATGGCCTCGAGGTGGGTCAGCGCGGTCAGCTGCTTGTCCATGGGATCGGGCGTGACCGGGAAGCGATCGGTCATGCGCAGGATCTGGGTCCCGAAGGCCGCGCCGATCCGGTTGCGCACGACCTCGAAGGGCGAGAGCCACTCCTTGGTCTCCGAGGTCGACTGGTTGGGCGGGAAGAGGGCCGTCTCGGCCGCGACCGCGGTCGTCTGCTGGAGGGTCGCGAGCAAGCGCATGGCCGCGTCGACCTCCTCCTGCTTGCGCTCCTCGGGAATGCTCTTGTTCTCGCCGAGCCCGGTCACGAGCACGCGCAGACCCGGCATGCCGTGCAGGGCCTGGCTCACGCCCGGGCGCGGCTCGGCGGGATAGACCTTGGTCAGCCCGGTCGAGCCGTGCAGGGGGTGGCGCTGCCGGGCGAAGTCGAGGAAGCGGATCAGGCGGCTGAACTCGACCACGTTGGTGAACAGGCCCAGGATCTCGCGCTCGATCGGCTCGAGCTCCTTGCTGTCCTTGCGCCGGTAGGCCTGCGCCAGCTCGCTCAGCTGGCTCAGCCCCGGCTCGAGCTGGTCGTAGCTGTAGTAGTCGCGCTTCTTCTTGGCCTGGAGCCCGATCCGCGTCAGGGCGTCGCCGTCCTGGACCCGGAACATCTCGTAGGTCTTGGCCTGCGCGGGGAAGAACCAGCAGTCGAGCAGCCAGGCCGTCGGCTGGAGGGTTTCGCCCTGGGGCGTCTTGACCTTGCGCTTGCCGTTCATCTTGAGCAGCTGGAAGCCGGCGAAGGTCTTGAGCGGCTTGACCCGCCCCCGCTCCTGGATCGCGAGGGACTCGGCGAGCGAGATCACCTCCTTGGGCCAGGGCTTCGTCCGCTCGGCTTGCTCCTGCTCGTGCTCGTGAGCGCCGTGCTGGCCCGGCGGGTGGTTGTGGCCCGCGTGCGGGTCCTTGGGCTCGGCAGCGGCCGTGCTGATGAGGGCGGCGGCCAGCAGGCTCGACAGGACGAAACGCTTCATGCGGCTTGCCTCTTGGGGGCCTGGGAGCGGACGTAGCCGACGAGCTTCTGCCCGAAGGCCATCACGAGACCGATCGAGATCACGATGCAGGCGTAGAGCGGCCAGTAGTCCGAGGGGTTGCGCACGACGGCGAACACCGAGAAGAGCGTGCCGTCGGGCTCCCGGCCCCAGCGCGCCTGGAAGAGCACGAAGCCGCGGTGGCGCAGCGGCTCGTTCATCTGGATCTCGACCTTCTCCTGCGTCCCCGACTCGAGCTTGGTCACGTCGCTCTTGTAGACCTTGGCGATCTGGGTGCGCGGGTGCAGCTCGTGGGTGAACTTGTCGAGCCGGACCGTGAAGGGGAGCGAGAAGTTGCGCCGGCGCAGGTCGACCGCGTAGCGGTCAGCGCCCGCGCCGACGACCCAGGGGCCCGCGTCGCGCCAGCCGAAGAGCAGCCCCTTCTGCGGCGCGCCTTGGCCCGTCGTGGCCTCGGCGTAGAGCGCGGCCACGTTCAGCTCATTCTCCGTCTCGGGCTCGCGGGCCTGAATCGCGAAGCCGTTCACGACCGGGGCCTCCGACTGCCACATGGGGCCCTTCTGCAGCACCCGCGCGTTGCGGGTGTAGTGGCCGAGCTTCAGCTCGAAGGGCAGCTCGGGGTGCTTGAAGGTCGTGGTCCGCCCCTCGGTCAGCCGGGTGATCTCGGCGTCGGGGATCAAGAGCTCCTTGACCGGTCCCTGCCCGCCGAGCTTCCAGATCGCGACCTCCCACTCGTGGTAGCTCACGTAGCTGGCCGACTGCTGGCCCTCGCTCAGGGTCAGGTGCCCGTCGTCGGAGAACTTCAGCTTCACGAAGCCCGCCGCCATGAGCAGCAGCATGCCCAGGTGGATCACGATCACGCCCACGTTGCGGCGGTGCTTCTTGATCCGCACGATCCCGCCCAGGACGAGGTTGACCGTCAGCAGGAGCAAGAGCAGGTAGACCCCTGGCAGGGGCACCGGCAGCTTCAGGCTGCCCAGCTCGAGCTGGTGGACCAGGAAGAGCGATTCGAAGTACTTCTTTTGGACCTGGAACAGGCCGTGCTCGACCTGCTCGATCGTGCCCAGGAAGGTGAGCAGGAACAGGAACAGGATCAACACCACGGCGAAGCCATAGGAGGAGAGGAAGTCGTAGAGCTGCTTCCCCGGCGCCGGCTTCCCTCCGCCCTCCGCGGCCTGGCCCAGCTCGTCGGCCTCGAGCAGCGGCTGCTCGGCCCGCGGCAGCGATGCGATCTCAGCCGTCGTCAGCTCTTCGACCTCGTCCGCGGGCGTCAGCTTGGGGTCCACCGCCCCGCCCACCTCGCCCTTCGGCTCCTCGGGCTCGGACTTCGGCTCTTCGGCCTCGGACTCGGACTTCGGCTCTTCGGACTCGGACTCGGCCGTCTCGGGCTCGGACTCGGCCGTCTCGGGCTCGGACTCGGCCTTCGGCTCCTCGGACTCGGCCTTCGGCGCTTCGGGCTCGGACTCGGCCTTCGGCGCTTCGGACTCGGACTCGGTCTCGGCCTTCGGCTCTTCGGACTCGGACTCGGACTCGGCCTTCGGCTCTTCCGATTCGGCCTCGGCCTTCTCTCCGCTCGTCGCCTGCGCCGACGTCGTCTCGTCGGTCTCGGCCGCCGTCACGTCCTCTTCAGTCTTGCTCATTGCTCGATCTTCAGGCTCTTCACGAAGGCCAAGAACGCCTCACGCTGCACCGGCTTCCCCGCGCCTGGAGCGATCAGCTTCACGAAGTAGGTCTGCCCCGCCGCCGGCACGGCGCACCCGATCAGATAGGTGCCCTCCTGAGCGTCGCCGCCCATGCCCGCGTAGGCCCCGATCCCCTCCAGCACGCGCACGCTCTGGCCCAGCACCTCGACCTTGGCCAGCGCGGCGAGCCCCGCCTCATCGAGGGGCTCGAGCCCGAGCTGCTTGCGCCAGCGCTGCAGGTTGGCCGTCTCGCCGCCCGCCGCGCCGCGGAGCGCCGTGACGTAGCACTCACCCGGCACGCCGATCGAGAAGGTCACCACCCGCATCGACGAGGGCGAGGGCGCCTGCGCCCAGCCCTCAGGCGCGCTCCACTTCAGGGCGCCGGCCTGGGGCGCGGTGGGACCCGCCATGTGCGGGCTCTGGCTCGGCTGGGCCGGCGGCTGCTGCGGAGCCGGGCCCCGCCGAGGCGCCTCCCCCTGCGACTTGTCGCGCAGGGAGCGGCAGAAGGCGAGGAACCCGGGCTTCGCCCCGGCGACCTCGGCCTTGGGGCCGGTCATCTTCACGAACACCGTCTGGTTGCGGTAGCTGAGGATCAGGCCCAGGAGCCCCTGGTCCTCCTTGGCCTGGCCGCCCATTCCCGTGAAGGTCCCCTCGGCTTCGATCATGACGCCCGTCACGCCGAGGGCCTGCTGCTTGGGGAGCTTGGCGATGTCGCCCGGGCTGAGGGGGCTGAGCCCCATTTGCTTGCGCCAGCGGTTCACGTTGGCCGAGACGCCCCCCGCCTGGCCGGGCAGCGTGACCAGGTAGCACTCGGTGCCCGGCGCGACCTGGAAGGTCACCCGGCGCATGGAGCTGGGTCCGCGGTCCTGCCAGCTCGAAGGAGCGCTCCAGCTCAGGTCGAGCCGCGAAGGCGGCGGGAGCTCTGGCTGCTGCTGGCTGGGGCGGCCCATGGGCCGGGCGCCGAAGCGCTGGCCGTCCTTGAGCCGCGGGTCGACCTGCTTGGCGGGCTGATCGACCGTGCGGCTGGCCGTGATCGTGACCTCCTTGTGCTGGGGGCCTTGCTCGTCGCAGCCGAGCAGGCTCGCCGTCAGCGAGGCCAGGAGGAGGAGGGAGGAGCGGTGCACGAAAGACCTAATCCTTTTCAGCGTCGTCCAAGGGACGGACGGACCCTTGGGACGCTAGCAGGGCCCCAAACGGCGGTAAAGGTGGAGGGCCCGCGGCATATCGTCGCACGCGCAAGCTGCGGGCCAGCGCACAAGGGTAGCGGAGCCTACCCCCTCCCGTGCACTTCTTACGCACTGGGCTGAACGATTTACACAGCGCTCCCTTTCGCCCGCCCCCGCTCGGCTTGCCATACTGCGGTGTGCAGATCGGGCGATACCGGGTCGTGCGCGAGCTGGCCCGCGGTGGCATGGGCGTGGTCTACGTGGCCCGCCACGAGGAGCTCGCGCGAGAGGTGGCCCTCAAGGTCATGAAGGTCGGCTCGGGCAAGGTCGACCCCTCGCTACTGAAGCGCTTCGAGGGCGAGGCGCAGACCGTGGCCCAGCTCGACCACCCCAACATCGTGCGCGTACACGAGGTCGGGACCGAGGGGCGCAACCCCTTCCTCGTGATGGACCTCATCGACGGGCGGAGCCTGCACGACATCCTCAAGGAGCAGGGACCGCTCGAGCCGCAGCGCGCCGCCCGGCTGACGAGGACGCTGGCCGACGCGCTCGAGCACGCCCACCAGCGCTCGATCGTGCACCGCGACCTCAAGCCCGCCAACGTCCTGATCAACCAGGAGGGCGAGCCCCTGGTCACGGACTTCGGGCTGGCCAAGGACCTCAGCTCGTCGGGCGAAGGCCTGACGCGCGACGGGCAGTGGGTCGGGACGCCTGGCTTCATGCCGCCCGAGCAGGCGACGGGGCAGCTGCGCCGGATCGACCGCCGCTCCGACGTCTACGGCCTGGGCGGGACGCTCTACGCGATGCTGACGGGCAACCCGCCCTTCGCCGCCCAGACCGCGATCGAGACGGTCAAGGCGATCCAGGAGAGCAGCCCCGTCCCGCCCCGCCAGGGTCGCCCCGAGATCGACGCCGACCTGGAGGCGATCTGCCTCAAGTGCCTGAACAAGGAGCCCGAGGCTCGCTATCAGAGCGCCCAGGAGCTGGCCGCCGACCTCGATCGCTTCCTCGAGGGGCTCCCGGTCGAGGCGCGCGCCGCGGGCGCAGGCGAGCGCCTGGCCAAGTGGCTGCGCCGCAACCGGACCCTGGCCCTGAGCGCCTCGGTCGGGCTGGCCGTGCTCGCCGCCCTCGGGCTCGGCCTGGTCGCCGTGTTCGTGCTGCCCGAGCGGCGGGCCAAGGCCGCGCTGGCGGCCCTGGAGGCCCACAGCGACGAGGCCCTCGAGCCCTACGCCCTCGGCCTGGCGCCTGGGGCGGAGGCCCCCGACGCCGCGCGGCTGAAGGAGCTCACCGACGAGGCCCTCGGTCGCGCCGAGGGGACTCGCCTCCAGCCGCGCGCCCGCGAGCGAGCCGCCCTGGCCCAGGCGACCCTGCGCTGGCTCGAGCAGCGCGAGGGGGACGCGGCGGTGCCGCGCGCGCGCGCGGGCCGCAGCGTCCCCGATCTGGTCGTCGACGGGCGCCTCCTCCTCCGCCGCGGGAAGCTGAGCGAGGCGCAGAAGGTCCTGCGCGCCCTCCAGCAGCGCAGCCCTCGCGACCGGCTGGTCCGCCTGCTCGAGCTGCAGGTCCTGGCGGCGACCGACCCGC
>CALDQK010000069.1 GCA_937911525.1 uncultured bacterium | reverse complement strand
GGGAGCCTCTCCGCAGACATGGTGGGGTTCTGGCGAACCCAGACTCTCGGCGCCGCGGTCAGCCTTGGCGTGTTCGAGTCGTTGCCGGCGACGGCGTCGAGCGTCGCGCGCCGCTGTCGACTCACGGTCGACGGGGCGCGGCGACTCCTGCGAGCGCTCGGCGAGCTCGGCGTCGTCGCTCGTCGAGGCGACCAGTGGGCGCCCAGCGCGCGGGGCGAGCTACTACGGGCAGACCACCCCCTCACGTTGGCCGACGCCGCGACGGAGTACGCGGGACCGCTCTCCGAGATGTGGCGAAGTCTCGCAGACGCGCTTCGGAGCGACACCGACTGGAGCCCGCCCGACGCTTTCGGGGAGGTGGCGCGCGACGAGGAGCGCAGGGCTGGCCACCACCGCATGCTTCGAAGCTACGCGCGGCACGACTACGAACGAGTCTGTGAGGCGCTAGAGCTCGAGGGTGACGAGCACGTGGTCGACGCTGGGGGCGGGCTGGGCGTTCTCGCCCGCTCGATTCTGACGGCCCATCCTTGCTGCGAAGTCACGGTCCTCGAGCGCCCCGAGGTGGTCGCGATGAAGGGCTCCCCGACGCCGAGGTTGCGCTGGAGACGCGGGGACCTCTTCGAGCCATGGGAACTGGAGGCCGACGCGGTGCTCCTGTCGCGCGTTCTCCATGACTGGGATGACCCTGACGCCATCCGGATTCTAGCGCGCGCGCGGGCAGCCCTCTCTCGAGGCGGGCGCGTGTTCATCGTGGAAATGCTGGTTCCCGAGGAGGGCGTCGCGGGAGCACTCTGCGACCTGCACCTGCTCATGGCGACCGGCGGGCGCGAGCGCTCGGCAGAGCACTTCGGGCGCTTGCTAGCCGCCGGAGGCTTCGACCTCGTCGCGGTCCGGAGGCTACCCGCTCTCCCCTCGGTCATCGAAGGCAAGGCGGTATGAACGACCTGCAGTGGCGGATCCCTCCGTCGGTCCTTCGCCTCGTCGAGAGCGCGCCACACGACCGCGCAGTCGTCGTGCTCTTGCGGCATTCGATTCGCGACCCGCTTCCGCAGGCAGACGCGGGCTACGTCCTCCCCATCACGGACGCCGGGCGCCGCCTCGCGCGCGAGCTGGGTGGCCTGCTCCGCGGCCGCCTACGCACGCTCCACACCAGCCCGCTCGCCCGGTGCACCCAGACCGCGGAAGCTCTCGCCGAAGGCGCGGGAGCCGAGCTTCCGATCGTCGCGAGTCGCCTCCTTGGAGACCCTGGGGTCTTCGTCCTCGACGCTCAGCTCGCGTGGACCAACTGGGAGCGGCTCGGGCACGAGGGGGTGATGCGGCACCTCGTGTCCGAGGGGGCGGCGCTTCCCGGCATGGCGCGACCGGACGACGCCGCACGCTTCCTCGTCCGGTCGATGCTCTCCACGGCGGAGAACCAGGCCGGAATACACGTCTTCGTGACACACGACTCGCTGGTGACGGCGACCGCGGCGCACCTTCTCGGAAGGGAGCTCGAGGTCAAAGACTGGCCCTGGCGCACCGCCGCGACCCGGCCGACGTCGAGGCCCACTGTTAGCGCGCGCGCTCCACTACGCCCACCGGCTGGACGAGGCCCTCCGCGAAGCGACGACGCTCGCAGAGCGGGATAGCGCGACGGCCTCGGACCGCGCTTACCGGGACCAGCTGGCCTTGGCGCTCAGCCGCGTCCCGGCGACCTCCCCTGAGCGTGGGGCGCTCCCGCGCATCTCCGACCCGATCCTCGGCGACGAGGGCCTGGCTTTCGTGGAAGGACGCCTTTGCTCTCGGTCGTGATCGAAGACGCCGCGAATCGAGAACGCCGTGAATTGAAAACGCCGCGGCCCTCGGGGCTGCGGTGTCTTGATTTGGGTGCGGGGGCCCGCAACGCGGTTTGTACCACCTGGTCGAGCAGCGGCTGGAGGTGAGCCTTGCAGCGTGAGCTTCCGGTCGCTGCCGCCAAGTTGGCCCGGCTGGGGCCCGAGGACTACTGACCGTCCAGGTCTGGTGAACCTCCTGGGCCGCCGGTGCCGACGGCAGAGAAGAAGCCGAGGCCGTCGACATCGCGCCGAGGCACGGGGGGATGTGACCGGGGCACCGATTGACCGGGGATCTCCGGGACTGGAGTCGTGGCTACGCAATCACCAATCGATGGACCGAAGGACGTGGAATCCGGTGCGTGGGTGTTCCCCCCACCGGCCTGCGCCTCGCCGCATGGAGCGACGTACTGAGCTAAGTTCCGCCGGACGAGGGGGCACGTGCGGCCAGAGCGGTTGTGAGCGAGGCCCTCGGAAGGAGGCGGTTGGGCTGAACCTCAGCGGTCGGCAGATCCAGCCGCAATCATCTCGAAGTTGGCGAGCGGGGGTCATCACGTCAGATGGCGGAACTCCCCAATGTCTAGCGCGAGTCTCCAGTCTGTGCCGGCAGAGCAGACCCGCCATCTCTTCCTTGGAGCTTCCGATCCTGCTCTGACCGATAGCCATAAGGGTGCAGTGGCTCAGGCTACATGCAGAACGCAGGTCAGCTCGACCTCCCGACCGTCCTGCATTGGGCACACCTCCAAATCGAACTCTTCGGGCTCGGGAGCCATACGCATGACCGCTTCGGTTGTCGTCCCGTCGACCCCACTCCGGCTAACGTACTGACAGCAGAGGGCACGATAACGAAGCCGCAGAGTCTCGTGAGGAGTCGAACGCTCGAGGTCGTCGTCGATGATCTCGATGCCGACATGGTCGTCGGGGAGAACGGACGCAGGCCGCCCGACATCGATCCAGGTGAAGGCCGGCTCTCCCTGGGACAGTGGCAGCTCGACGAGGCGCTGGAGCACGATGCGGTAGCGCCAACGTCCTGCGACCGTCGAATCGGCCACGGCTAGGTGCCGAAGAGCGTTGCGCTGGGTCGTCACCACCCTTACGCGGACGCGCGGAGGCACGATGCCGTCTACAAGCTTGAGATCGCTAGGGCCTGCGCTCGCGACGATCGGCGGCGTGCGCGCCAGTATCCAGTCTGTCCACCCTGTTGGACGCGAGCTCAGGTACCGCCACTCGTCTGGAGTGGCGCCGGACGGATCGAGATCCAGAGCGAAGGCGGCCTGGTACCGGTACTCCCAGTTCCCGTCCATCGCGCGCTCCCGGTCGGGCGGGAGATGGCGAAAGTAGTCGACGAAGGCTGGCGTTCCGTCCTCGCCGACCGTGACGAGGCCGTCACTGGCGGAGAGCTGCGCAGCGGCGCCGATCAGAAGCCCACGAGCGTCGGCCTGCTCGTCGTCGACGACCACGGTGCTTCCCAGGAGCCATCCATCGCGCAACACGTCCAGCGCTTCGGCCCTGAGCCGGGCCCCCGCCGCCGCTTGCTCGATCTCTCGAAGCGCTTTCCACGGCGATAGTACCCAATGGGACAGCCCGGGAGGCTCCACGCGCGCCGCTTGTCGCTGTTCCCGGGAAACCTCGACGTAGAGATGTTCATCGGCCAGCCCCCGCCACGTGAGGACGACCCGAGGTGAGAACCGGGCGCTGTCCTCTGAATCGATTGCGGTCGGGCAATGAGCACTGTGCTCTACAGGATCGAGGGCGGGACCCGTGGGCCCGGGGCTGAACGCCCGGAGAGAACTCGGTGGAGTCGGCGCAATAGAAGCTCGAACGTCCAGGTACACGGCGGGCGAACTCGCTGCGCTCGATTGAACGCCCTGAGCGGAGACGCTGACGACCCAGTAGACGAACAGCTCCGCCGGGCCACCCCCTACCGGCAGCGAGACTTCGTATCGGGTAGGTGCTTGGTAGCTCTTGATGTCGATCGTCGCGAGGGGCTGGGACACAAAGAAGTGGAGTTCCGCCTGCTCTGGCCAACTCACGTCCGCTGAGCGCGGCGTGATCTGGAACTCGACATCACGCCCCGACCGACTTGCGTTCGCAAGGGATCCGACCAGCACTTCGATGCCCTCCAGCATGACGCGAACGCACGCCAGCCGCTCGTTCGCGACCAGTGACGTGAGCACGTCGTCCCCCTCCACCCATGACGCGCGATAGCGGCCGTCTCCCATGTGGTGAGCTTCTGCGCGGAGGCTCGGCGCGCTCGCCCCGCGCGCAATCCGCGCACCATCCACACGAAAGTGCACTGCGTCGGATTCGTCCACCAAGCGACGATCCACGATCGGACTGTACGACCAGACCAGCTTCTGAAGACCGCGAAACCCGACAGTCTGATTTTGCCGGTAGTCCGTCCCCTCTCGCTCCTCGACGAAATCACGAGCCAACATCGCTCGCGCAACTCCCAAGGCGGGGTCGGAGGGGTCGGCGGCAGAACGTTCGAGTGCCGACTCACACATGGCGGTCTGTCCGAGGGATAGCTTGACACCGGTGTCCCGCCAGAGGGTCGGTTCAAGTGGCAACCCGGCCCGCGAGAACCCGCGGCTCATCAGCTTCATCAGCAGGAGGTCGCGCTCCATCCGCGGCGGAGCGAGTACTGGGCGCGCCGCCGAAAAGGAGCAATCCGAGGCTTGGAGCCTCGGTGCGCGCGGCCTGGCGGGGTCCGGGATCGGCACCGCGTCCGTGACCGCGATCTCCGAGGCCCATGGCAACTCAGACACACGGCGAGTGGACGGCGCATACTCACCCTCGTCGGTTCGTAGGATGACCTGCGCACGTCGGCCTCCGCAGGGGCCGTTCAGCGTCGCCGCGCCTGTCCAGAATGCCCGCGCAGACTCGTCGATGTGAAAGCCGACCGCGGCGACGTACTCGAAACCAGGATCGACCCCTTCGACCGGGATACGAAGGGTCCAGGTGTGGCCTTTGGGTGGCCGCGGTACGCGATAGTCGTCGCCGACCTGGCGGTACGACTCGGCATTTAGTTCGGCCACCGCCGACTCCCACGGCTCCAGCTCCTCCAGATCGAGAGAATGGAGCGGTGGCTCCTCGACCTTCCGAGTAAGGCGCCTCCGGAACAGCCGCGCCGTAGCCACGAGGTGATTGGTGCGCACTCGATCCGTAACCGACGACGACTCCGAGGTCCCGATCCGACCACCCACCTTTGACTGGAACGGTGCCTCGAAGCTAAGGAGGAGGCCCCCTTCGTCATTTGCGAGTGAGAACGAGGATGATCTCGTGTCGATCGCGTCACGGGGCGGGGGTCCCAGCGGTGCTCGATACCTCGGTTCGAACACCACCCCTTCGCGTTCCCCTGCATCTTCGTCGTGCGTGTGCACGGGCGCGGGAGCGCTCTCCTGGTTGAAGAAGTCGACGGCGGTGACCCAGAACCGATAACGCTGGGGTCGGTCGGCGCATGCTTGGCCGACTCGGTCCAGCTCGGGGGTCCAACGGAGCTCAGCCACAGCGCCCGGATCCCAGTACCCCGGCGGCGGCTCGCCCCCGAAGCGCATTCCGGTCCTCAGGTCGAAGGACCAAGTGGTCAGCCGCTCCCCCGTCTCCGGGTCAATGTGGTGGTCGTCGGGGAGTCCGGGGGCCTCCTCACGGGCCTCGGCGGCGGCGTCATAGCTGGCGTCGGGGCGCGCGAGCACCGGTCTCGAAGGAGGGTGACTCAGCACTCGCGCGCGGGTCATGTCTCCTTCGGCCAGCCCGCCCTCGAGGTCCCGCCGGTACGAGTACCGGCGAGTGAGCAAGAAGGGCCTTAGCTCGTCGAGTGATGGCTCGAGATCGGGCTTGAGGAAGAAGCGATCGGTGGCTTCGCTCGCCCCCTCCCAGACTCCGTAGATGTTGAACCCGAATGACGTTCGAACGCCGTCTGAGTCGAGCGATGGGATCCAATCATACGCCGGGTGCCGGTCCGGAGCGATGACGAGCTCGATGCGTCCGTCTCCGGTTCCATATGCCAGATACTCTCCGTGCTCCTTCAGCTCCGATGGCGAGCATCCCGCGTTCGTCTGCAGCAGGTCAAAGCTCACCCGGGCGAGGCGGGGAGGCAGGATTGGACGACTCGTGCCGACTTCGCGTGCCAGTCGAGCCTCCGCTTGAAAGAGAACGGCCTCTCCAGGCTCGAGGTCGGGGGGATCGACAGTTGGGTCGTGCAGGTTCCCCGGCCCCGATTGAGGCTCGAAGCGCTCGGCGGGAAGGTGCTCGACCGTCATGTGGAGTTGGTCCGACTCCCAGCCCTTCACCAACGCATCTGAAAAGGAGCCGACGCGGAACCCGAGGCCCATTACCGTCGCTGCCTCGTGCACCCGGACGTCAGTCGGGTCGCCCCAGTAGTCGATCAGCTCGCCTCCGGTCAGTGCGGTCAGTTGGATATGCTGGCGCGCTTGGCTCGCGCCGGTGACGGTCCGGTCCAGCTCCTGGATCAGGGACTCATCTGTGAGTGTGCGCATCAACGCAGCGGCGAGCTCCCACTCGGCGACGAGAGGCGCTCCGTCGAAGGGCGCGAAGAAGCCGAGGGGGTCGGCATTCTCTGCTACCCGGGAGGTGCGGTCCGCCAGCGCCCGGTAGGCGCGGGTCGCGACCTGCGGTAGGTCCAGCGGTCGAGTCTCATCTGCAACGATCCGTGACGCGATGCGTCGCGCGGACGCTCGAATCACCTCCGGAGAGAGGAAGCGGGCTGCCAATCCCTCGGCTTGGTTGTGGGCTACTGCCTGGCGAAGGCCGTGCTCGAGCATGGTCGCGACCCGCCAGCGGACACGACTGTGATCCGACTCCGCCAGGAGATGACAGATCCCCAACGCCTCAGTGCGGTCGCCTCTTGCGAGCGTTCCGTCATCGGCTGCGGCGCAATCCACCGGACCCTTTGGCCGCTCCGCGACCAACCACTGGTCCGTGGCTCCCGGGAGCGGAATTCGCTGGGCGCGTCGAGGGGGGTCGGCCATCGTCATCCGCATCGGGGCGACGAGAATGTGAGCGTGGGGATCCTCGACGAACTCTCCGGCCGCAGAGAGGCGGCGGCCGCGCTTCTGCTCGCGGACGGTGATGCGGAACCGGTCTCCGTCCCGCGGCAGCCGCTCCGTCGTCCCCATCCACCAACGAAAGACCAACTCGAATCGGTCATCGTCTGAGCGACGTCGAAGAACCATCGTCGGGTGCAACTTCTTGTCGTCGTCTCCGTTCATCGCTCGCTTCCTGCGGTGGCGCTGGAGCGCGACAAGAGGAGCTCCGTTGGAAGGGTGAACCGCTGGCACCGCCCGCGCTTGAGCCAGATGTCGATCTCCGCGTGGGCTCGAAACCTGACGCAGCCGATCTTCACCTCGATCACGAACCCTCCGCGAGCCAGTGCCATCGAGATGCCCCGTCGGAACGTCCCGCAGACCCGGAAGCGCGCGTAGAAGCGAACCTCGATCGACGTCAACGTGACGCCCAGGAACTCAGCAGACCCCTTCCCCCATGCGTCGGCGTAGAGCGCGACGTCGAGACCTGGGTCTATTGCGTTGAGTTGAATCACGGATGCGTCGGCCAGCTTCTTCGCCCTCATAATGACCGCCAGCGCCTCGGCATCCTCCAGCTCCCCCGCCCGCAGCGGCGCCGCCACGCCCTGCGCTTCGGAGGGTACGGACTCGGGGGCAAGGTGGGAGGACTCTCGGACGAGGTGGTGCTCAGCCGTGGCGGATGCGCTCATAGTGCTCGTGAGCAATGGGCTGGGGGCCAGCTCGAAGGCTGACCCCCACCCAAGCGTGAAGTCGACCACACCTCCCACGGTGAGGCCGAGTTCCGCGGAG
>CALDQK010000068.1 GCA_937911525.1 uncultured bacterium | reverse complement strand
CCCCGAAGATCCCGCCGCTGGTGTCCCACAGGAGCGACTCCACGTCCGCGCGCAGCTCGCGCCCGCGCCGCCGGTCCTGGGGCGCGTAGCAGTCGAGGAAGCGCTCGGTCACGACGGCGGTCTCAGCCAGCGCGATCGGGTCCAGCAGGGCCAGGGCTTTGCCGAAGCGGGTGAAGCGTGAAGAGGTCATCCGTCCTTCCCGAACGCAGACCTTACCCGCCTCGCCCGACAAGCGGGCCGGTCGCGGATCCCCTTCAGCGCGAGGTGGTCGTGACGAGGGCGACGTCCTCGCCGTTGCCGATCCCGCCCAGGTCCAGCACCGAGGTGAAGCCAGCGTCGGCGAGCAGGCCCGCCGCGCGCGCGCTGCGCCTGCCCGAGCGGCAGTAGACGACCACCGGTCGCTCCTTGGCGCCGAGCTCCGCGAGGCGGCCCCCCAGTTCACCGACCGGCACGTTCACGGCGCTCGTGAGGTGGCCGGTCGAGAACTCCTCGGGGCTGCGCACGTCGAGCAGGAGCACCTCGGGCTTGGCCAGGGCCGCGCGGATCTGGGTCAGCTCTTCTTCGCTGGGGCCCATGAACACGCAGCACACGAGGCCGAGCGCCCCCGCCAGGAGCAAGCCGCCGCCGAACAAGACACGCGGGCGCCGCTTCATGCCTCGAGGACTCGCTCGGCCAGGGCGCGGACCTTGTCGGCCGAGGAGGGCTGCAGGTTGGCGCCCTTGAGCCACTTGCTGACCGAGGGCGCCGTCACGCCCAGCTCACGCGCCAGGCGGGCCTTCGACCACTCCGTCTTCGCGCGGATCTCCTCGAGCATCTCCTTGGGGCTGAGCTCGCCCAGGGGGATCGTGTCTGGCGCATCGCTCGCAGGCTGGGCGACGGCCTCCTTGATCCGGCGGTCCTTAAGGGACGTCCGCGGACGGGGTCGCGCGGGCGCGTCGACCGAGGCCACCGCTGATCCCCCGACGCGGATCAACTCGATCAGCTCGTCGGTCGAGAGCTTGCCGGCGCGATTGGTCCCGGAGAGCACCCCCGCGGTCAGGTCGCGCTTGGTCTCGTGCAGAGCCAAGATCTGCTCCTCGATCGTGTCGCTGGCGACCAGGCGATACACGGTGACCGCTTCCTGCTGCCCGATCCGGTGGGCGCGGTCGGTGGCCTGGTCCTCCACGGCTGGGTTCCACCAGGGGTCGAGGTGGACCACGTAGGTCGCTCCGGTGAGGTTCAGCCCCGTCCCGCCCGCCTTGAGCGAGATCAGAAAGAGCTGGCCCTCGCCGGCTTGGAAGCGGTCGACGAGCTCCTGCCGCCGCTTGGCCGGCGTCGAGCCGTCCAGGTAGAGGTAGCTCGTCTCGCGGGCGTCGAGCTCGGCGCGGATCAGCTCGAGGTGGCTGGTGAACTGACTGAAGACCAGGGCCCGGTGTCCGCTCTCCCGCAGCTCCTCGCTCAGCTCGAGGAAGGCGTCGAGCTTGCTCGAGCCGAGCTGCCAGTCCTCGTCGACCAGCCCCGGGTGGCAGGCCAGCTGGCGGAGTCGCGTCAGCATGGCCAGGAGCGCGAAGCGCGGCTGATCGCCGAGCTCCTTGATCTCGGTCAGGGCCGAGACCCTGGCCGCCTCGTAGAGCCTGCGCTCCTCCTGGCTCAGTTCGACCTCGACCCGCACGTCGGTGCGCGGGGGGAGGTCGGGCAGGACCTCTGCCTTGGTCCGGCGCAGGATGAAGGGCTGGACCCGGCGCGCGAGCTCCTGCTGACGCAGGACGTTCTGCTCCCGCTCGATCGGGCCGAGGTAGCGGCTCTGGAAGCTCTCCCAGCTGCCGAGCAGCCCTGGCGAGACCAGGCGGAAGAGCGCCCACAGCTCGCCGAGGTGGTTCTCGATGGGGGTGCCGGTCAGGGCCACGCGCCAGCCGCCCTCGAGGTCGCGCAAGGCGCGGGCGGTCTTGGTGGCGGCGTTCTTGACCCGCTGGGCCTCGTCGAAGACCAGCGTCCCCCAGGCGCGCGCCTGAAGCCGCTCGGCGTCGATCCGGGCCAGGTCGTAGCTGGTGATCACCACGTCCCCGGGGCCGAAGCCCGCGAGCGTCTCGGCGCTGCGCTCCGTCTCCCGCCAGCGCTGGCCTCGCAGGTCCGGCGCGAAGCGAGCCAGCTCGCTCAGCCAGTTGCCGCCGACCGAGGTCGGCGCCACGACCAGCGCGGGCCCCTCCTCGCGGCGGGCCAGCAGGAGCGCGATGGCCTGGAGCGTCTTACCGAGGCCCATGTCGTCGGCCAGGCAGGCGCCGACGCCCCAGGTCGAGAGGCGCAGCAGCCAGGCGTAGCCCTCGCGCTGGTAGGGGCGGAGGTCCGCGCGGAGCCCGGCGGGAGGCTCGTCCGAAACGTCCTCGGCCCGCTCCAGGCGCTCGGCCACCGCTCGCCAGCGCGCGCTGAGTACGGCCTCGGGCAGATCGTCCAGGAGGGACTTGAGCGCAGGGGCCGCCGTCAGGTCCAGGGCGTCGCCCCGCCCGAGGAGGTCGGCGATCCGCTGCAGGCGCTCGAAGAGCTCGTCGGAGAGGCGCAGCCAGCGGGTCTCGTCGACGACGACGTGGCGTTGGCCCTCGCGCAGCGCCTCGAGCACGCGCCGGAGCGGCACCCGCCACCCCTCCAGCGCGATCGTGCCCTCGAGCCCGAACCAGTCGCGCCGGTCGACGACCTCGACCTTCAGATCCTCGCTCGCGATCGCCGGGCTGACCTCGACCGCCGCCCCCGCGGGCCATGAGCGAGCGACCTCGGGGGTCTCCTGGAGGCGCGCGAGCAGCTCGCAGGCGTCGTCGGGCTGAAAGCGCCAGCGCAGGTCGTCTCCCCCGACCCGGGGCTCGGGCAGCCCGAGGCGCGCTCGCAGCTCGTCCACCGCTGCCAGCTCGGCGCCCAGGTCGCGGCGCAGCTCGCGCCGCTTGCCGGAGCCCCAGCTGACGGCGTGCGTCGGGCCGCTGCCAGGCAGGAGCGGACCCGCGCCCGGAGCGGGGCGGACCCGAGCGCGGACCTCCAGGCCCCCTGGCCCCGCGATTAGCTCCAGCTCGGGCTCGCTGCTGGCTGCGCCGGCGGGCTCCTGCAACGCGGCGGGAACGCGCAGGGGGAGGCTGTGTTCGAGGGCCGCGCAGCGGGCAAAGAGCTCCTCGTGCGCCTCGGGAGGGAAGGCGCGCGACTCGAGCGGCACCCGCTGGAGGAAGTCGATCACGCGGGCGTCGGTGCGGCCAACGAGGATCCGATGCTCCGAGCGGAGCGGGACCGCGATCAGCTCGTCGCCGCGGGCGTTGGCGCTAACAGTGATCGGGACGCCCGCGAGGCTGGCCCCGAGCTCGAGCCAGCCTTCCTCCTCGGGGTTGAGCGCGAGCTCGAAGGGTGCTGCGACGACCTCGACGGCCTGCTCGAGGTCGTCGATCCAGTAGACCCGCTCGCTCCCTGCCAGGGCCAAGAGCGCCTTGTAGGGGTCGAGGGTGAGGGCGCCGAAGTGCCAGTCGTTCTGGCGTTGCACCTGGCGGGCGACTCGCTCCAGCTCGGCGTCGCGCGGGAGCGACTCGTCCTCGACCAGGCGCTTGAGGGTCAGTTTCTGGGGCTTGGTCCAGCCGCGCCCGCTCTTCTTGCGCCGCTGCCAGCAGGGGTCAATGAAGCGCGCCTGCGAATCGACGAGCCACACCACCCGCTCGCCGGGCGAGGCCTCGGGCGGGGCCAGGAAGGCGTCGAGCACGGCGAGGTTGCCGGCCCAGTCGTGGCCAACCTCCTCCCGGCGCATGAACTCGGCCCGACACTCCGCCATGAACGCGAGCAGGACCGCGTAGCCGTGCGGGCAGTAGTCCGAGCGCAGGCTGGCGCGACACATGCAGCCGACCCCGAAGTCCTCCAGGTCGAGCTCGCAAATGATGGGCGGGTAGCCGCTGAAGCGAGCCTGCACGAGGCCCTCTTCGAGTCGAAGCGCGATCTGGCTGAGCTTGTCCCGCAGGCGCTTGCCAGCCTTGGCCTGGCGCCCTGGGTAGCGGGCCACGGCCTCCTCGCTGATGGCGAGCAAGGCCTCGAGCGCGCGCGGCGGCGCGCCGCCGAGGGCGACGGAGAGGCTGGTCGAGGTCTGGGACATTTCGGCTCCCTGGCTCGAGCGCAACCATAGCCGGAGCCGCCGATGGATCGGCGCCGCTCGCCCGTCGTGCCGGCAGGGGTCCGCGTTAAGCTCGCCCGCGAAGAGAGGGCCCGTGAGCAAGGACGCGGACTACCAACGAATTCGCCTCGCGATGGTGTGCCTGCCGGCGCCCGAGGAGCTCGACTCCGACGCGATCGTGGCGGCCTACGCCCGCCGCTTCCCCGGCGACGAGCCCTTCGAGCTGACGGGGGACGGCGAGGCCACGCTGAAGGAGCTCGGGATTCGCGACGAGGGGGCCCAGGCCGTGGCGGGCAAGCTGGGCGCCGACACGGTGCTCCTGCACCGGATCGACGCCCCGATTCCCTGGGAGGACCTCGAGGGCCCCTGCGAAGTGGCCTTCGACTGGGACGAGGCCGAGCCGGTGCTCCGCGCGCACGAGGCGCACGTGGTGTGCGTCTTGATCGGCGGGGTCGACGCCGAGATCGAGCGGACGCTGCGGCTGACCCGCCTGGTCGGCGCGGTCGCGGCGGGGACCCAGGCCACGGCGGTCTACTGGGGCGAGGCGCCGCTGGTGAAGTCCCGCGCGGCCTTCCTCGAGCAGAGCGCCCAGCTCTCGCGCGCCGAGCCGCCGATCGAGCTGTGGGTCGGCTTCCAGCCCAGCGTCGAGAAGGTCAAGGGGCGCGAGCGCTTCTCGGTGTTCACCTTCGGCATGGCGCCCCTCGGCCTGATGGAGATCGAGGTCCACGGCGCCGAGCGCACCGAGCGCGTCGAGGTGATCGACCTCGTGGCCGGGATCGCCCGCTACTTGATCGACAAGGGCATGGTGATCTCGGACGGGGACACGGTCGGGATCTCGCCCCAGTTCAAGATCCTGGCCCGCTACGTCGACTCGGCCTGGGACCGCGAGGGGCCGGTCCTGCTCCTGGAGGTTCCATGAGGGAGCCGCTCCCGCGCGACGCCGCCCCCGCCGCTCGTTGTGAGCGCTACGCCGAGGTCCAGGCCGGGATCGAGGCCCTCCTCGCGGACGAGGACGACTGGATCGCGGCCCTGGCCACGGTCAGCTGCGAGCTGCACCACGCCTTCGCGCGCTTCGACTGGACCGGCTTCTACCGGGCCACGGGCGAGGAGCGGCTCGTGATCGGCCCCTACCAGGGCGGCCACGGCTGCCTCCGGATCGACTTCGCGCGCGGGGTGTGCGGCGCGGCCGCGCGCACGCGCGAGACCCAGCTCGTCCCGGACGTGAGCGCCTTCCCCGGGCATATCGCCTGCTCGACCAGCACGCGCTCCGAGATCGTGGTCCCCCTCGTGACCCCCGCGGGCCGGCTGCTCGGGGTGCTGGACGTGGACTCCGACGACCCGGACGCCTTCGACGAGGTCGACCGCGAAGCGCTCGAGGCGCTCTGCGCCGGTCTGGCCGCTCAGTTCGCAGAGGTGGAGTCGCTGTGACCGAAGCCGAAGGAGTCGAGGACGACGAGGCGAAGGGCCCCCGGCGGGAGTGGCCGCTCCCCGAAGCCGATCGCCCCCAGCCCGCCGGGCCGGAGCCCGAGCCGATCCGGGTCGGGGTATCGGCCTGCTTGCTCGGCAGGAACGTCCGCTACGACGGCGGCCACAAGGAGTACCGCTTCTTGACCCGGGAGCTGGCGCGCTACGTCGAGTTCGTGCCCGTCTGCCCCGAAGTCGAGGTCGGAATGCCCACCCCGCGCCCGACGATCCGGCTGGTGCGCGACGACGAGGCCCCCGGCGGGCAGCGCCTGGTGTGCCCGAGCACGGGCGAGGACCACAGCGAGGCGATGCGCGCCTTCGCGGAGGCCCGGGTCGCCGACCTGCGCGAGCAGGGCCTGTGCGGCTACGTGCTCAAGGCCAGCTCACCCAGCTGCGGCATGGAGCGAGTCCGCCTCTACGACCGGGACATGCCCTCGCGTACCGGCGTGGGCATGTTCGCGCAGGTGCTGCTCGCAGAGTGGCCCGAGCTCCCGGTCGAGGAGGAGGGGCGCCTGCACGACCCCTTCCTGCGCGAGACCTTCCTGGAGGCGGTGTTCGCGACCGCGCGCCTGCGCGAGCTCTTCCGCGGCGCCTGGAAGACCAAGGACCTCGTCGCCTTCCACACGGCCGAGAAGCTGAGCCTGCTCGCCCACGACCCCGAGGCCTACCGCGAGCTGGGCCGCCTGGTCGCGCGCCAGGCCGAGCTGCCGCGCGACGAGCTCCAGGCCACCTACTCGCGCCGCTTCCTGCTCGCCTTCCGCCAGCCCGCCAGCCGGGGCCGACACGTCAACGTCCTCCAGCACATGCTGGGCTACTTCAAGGACACGCTCCCGAGCGAGCTGCGCCACGAGGTGCTCGACCTGGTCGAGGACTTCCGCGCCGGCCTGGTCCCGCTGGCGGTGCCGCTGACCCTGCTGCGCCACCACGTGCGGGCTCAGGGCGTCGCCTACCTGGCCGGCCAGACCTACCTCGACCCGGCGCCCAAGCGGCTCAAGCTCCGCTCGGTCGTAATCTAGGGGAGATGAAGCCGGGGACTCAGGTCGGCCACTACCTCGTCGAGCGCGAGCTCTCGCGCGGCGGACAGGGATCGGTCTACGAGGCGCGCCACACGAGCCTCGGCACGCCGGTCGCGCTCAAGCTGCTCCACGACACCGACCCCGACATGCGCCGGCGCTTCGCCCGCGAGGCGCGCACCCTGGCGCGGCTGCGCCACCCCAACCTGCTCGCCGTGACCGACATGGGCGAGGTCGAGGGCGTGCCCTACATGGCCATGGAGCTGGTGGCGGGCCGCGACCTCCAGACGGAGCTCCGCCTGAGGGGCCTCTTCCCGCCCGCCCGCGCAGCAGAGGTGCTGGCCTCGGTCGCTGAGACGCTCCACTACTGCCACGAGCAGGGGATCGTGCACCGCGACGTCAAGCCGGCCAACGTGCTGATCGAGGAGGGCAGCGAGCGGATCGTGTTGGTGGACTTCGGCCTGATCCGGCGGCGCGGGCTGCAGCAGGCCTGGGTCAGCCAGGATCGCGCGACCCTGACCCAGGCTGGCGACGTGCTGGGCACGCCGGGCTACCTGGCGCCGGAGCAGATCGACCCCCGCTGGGGCGAAGCCGATCGGCGCGCCGACGTCTACGGACTCGGCGCGACCCTCTACGCCCTGCTCACGGGCGAGCCGCCCTTCGCGGGGCCGACGCTCGCGGCCCTCGACGCCGTCTTGTCGCAAGACCCGCCCGACCCCCGCCGGCTGCGAGCCGACCTCCCCCGTCCGCTGGCCGAGCTCTGCCGTCGCTGCCTGTCCAAGGACCCGCTCCTGCGGCCGGCCACCGCTCAGGCGCTCGCCGAGGAGCTGCGGGCCTGCGCGAGCGGCTCCCCCCACGCCGCCCCCTCTCCGGGCAAGCGCTGGATCTTGGCCAGCCTCGCGCTCGCGCTATCGCTCGCCGGGGGCGTCGTCCTGTCCACGCAGGCGAGCCTGCGCCAAGACGCTGCGCTCGCCGCGCGCCCGAGCCCTGCAGCCAGCGACCCTGCCGCCAGCGACCCTGCCCCCAGCGACCCTGCCCCCAGCGACCCTGCCCCCAGCGACCC
>CALDQK010000067.1 GCA_937911525.1 uncultured bacterium | reverse complement strand
CCCGCGCCGAGCAGGCCGAGGAGGCGGCGGCCAAGGTCGCCGTGCTGGAGGCCGAGCGCGAAGAGGCCGGCGCGCGCCAGAAGGTGCTCGAGGCCGAGCGCGACGAGGCCGTGGCGCGGGCCGACCTGGCCGAGGTCGAGCGGGCCGAGGTCAAGCGCGAGCTGAACCAGGCCAAGCACGACCTCGAGGCCAGCCAGGCCGAGGCCCAGCAGGCCCGCGAGGAGCTGACCGCGAGCCAGACCCGGATCGCCGCCAGCACGACCCGCCTGCAGGCCCTCGAAGAGCGGGCCCAGACCGAGACGGCCGAGCTCTCTGAGCTCAAGGCGCGGATCAAGGCGCTCGAGTCGCAGCTCGGCGAGAAGGACGCGACCCTGGGCGAGCAGCGCAAGGCGCTGATCGAGGTCAAGCCGATGCTCGAGGACTGGACCCGCCTCGACAAGGAGAACCAGCGCCTCTCGCGCCTGGTCGGCGAGGCGCGCAAGCGGGGGACGGTCAACGTGCAGGAGCTGATGGCCCGGGCCGCCCTGCTGCGGCGCCTGGAGAAGCTGACCGAGTAGGGAGTGGGAGAGGCGGGCTCAGTTGCTGCTGTCGAAGTAGACGTCGACCTTCAACTCGACGACTCCGCGCCCGAGGTCCAAGCGGACGCTCCAAGAGTCCTGGTGGTAAACCGCGATGTAGGGCGTCTCGCTGACCTGAGCGCCTTCGCGGTGTCCGCTTACGTAGACCCCCGGACTCTCCTGGCTTAGCTGTTTAAAGGCTCCTTTGGCCTTCAGCGCGGCGATCAGGCCACTGGGGGCAGCCTCCCCCTCTCCGTGGGCAGAAGCCAAGGTCCGCGACACACCGCTGGAGCCCACCGAGACGTCGCTCCAGTGAAACTCGACCTGGAGCCGCCGGCCTGAGAGGCTCAGGGCGCCGAGCCAGCCCGACTCTGCGCTGCCCCGATAGTCGCAGCGAAGCGGACCCTCGACGAGCTCGACCAGAACTTCGTCGGGGGGCTTGGGCCTATGGGGCCGTGCAGGGGGCGCGGCCGAAGCGCTAGGCGTAGTTGATCGTGAGGGTGCTGGGCTCGGGCGAGGGTCTGCCCCGCCCATCCTCTTCCACTCGTCCAGGCTCCGAGTGCTGCTGCGAACGCGCGCTCCTTGAGTGTGTTGCCAGATCAGCAGGCAGACCAGAGCCAAGAGTCCCAGCGCGACCACGAGGAGTTGCATGCGGCAAAGATAGCGTCCGACCGGGGCGAGGGGGTTAGCGAGCCACGCGGAAGCCGAGGTTGGGCGCGCGGAGCAGGGGCGCGAACATGCGCCGGGTCGTCGTCCGGCAGTGGAGCGGCGGGGTGCTCCAGGCGCCGCCGCGGATCACCTTGAAGGCGCCCTCCGTCGGCCCGGTCGGGTCCCGCTTGATCCAGCGCGAGTAGCGCTCGTACCAGTCGTAGACCCACTCCCACACGTTGCCGGCCATGTCCAAGCAGCCCCAGGGCGAGGCCCCGGCCAAGAAGGCGCCCGCCGGCGTGGGGTGCAGCCCGTGCTCGGGGTGACCCTCCCAGTTGCCGTGCTCGGCGCTTGGCTCGTCCTCCCCCCAGGGGTAGGTCCGCTCGTCGCTGCCGCGGGCGGCGAACTCCCACTCGGCCTCGGTCGGCAGGCGCAGACCCGCCCACTGGCAGTAGTGGAAGGCCTCCTGCCAGGTGACGTGGAACACGGGGTGCTCCTCGCTCGCCGACCAGGTCTCGCCGCTGGCGAGCTGGAGCTGGCTGGCGGGGATCGCCCAGCCCATGTCCCGGCAGAAGCGACGGTATTGGCCCCAGGTCACCGGGCGCAGCCCGCAGAAGAAGCCGTGCTCGAGCTTGGCGCGGAAGCGGGGCGACTCGTCCTCGTTGGCCTCGGGCGCCGTGGAGCCGACGCGCAGCTCGCCCGGCGGCACCCACACCAGCTCGCTCCCGTCGCGCTCGCAGCGGTAGCGGCCCGGCTCCTCGCTGCGCACGATCCCGGGGGGCAGGTCGAGGGGCACCGGGTGGCTGGGCGCGGCCTTCTTCTTGCGCCGAGCCCGACCGGCGCCCTTGCCTCGCTTGCCGCGGGGGAGGTGGGGCCGCAGCCCCTCGAGCAGCTCGCTGGCGGAGTCGAGCCGCTGGTCCGCCTCGAGGACCAGCGCGCGGGCGCAGAGCGCGTCGAGCTCCTCGGGCAGGTCGGCGTCGACATCTCGCGGCCTGGGCGGCGGGGCCTTGCCGCCGAGGACCTCCTGCTGCGCGCGCAGGATCTCGAGCGGGCGCCCGTCGAAGGGGTATTCGTTGGTGAGCGCGCGGTAGAGCATCACGCCCAGCGCGTAGACGTCGACCCGCTCGTCGACGCGCTTGGCGTCCTCGAACTGCTCGGGCGGCATGAAGCGCGGCGTGCCCATCCCGATATGGCTCGTCGTCAGCTGGGGCATCGTCTCCTGGCCCGCCAGCTCCTCGATCCCGCCCAGCTTGGCGAGGCCGAAGTCGCTCAGGTGCACCGCCCCCTGCTCGTCCTCGAGGAAGTTGGCCGGCTTGAGGTCGCGGTGGATCACCCCCGCCGCGTGGGCGCGCTCGACCAGCCGCGCCGCGTCGGCCAGGCGCCCCAGCCGCTCGGCGCGGCTGCCCTCGTCCAGCGCCAGGGCCCGGGCGCCGCGCACGAGGTCCATCACCAGGTAGAGCAGGTGCCCGTGGCGACCCCAGTCGAAGGCGCGCACGAAGCCCGTCTGCTGACCGAGGCGGTAGCCGATCTTGGCCTCGCGCTGGAAGCGCTGGCGGATCACCGCCTCGCCGCCGCCCACGGCGGCCGCGACCTTGAGCGCGACCTCCTCGCCGAACTTGGCGTCGCGGGCCAGGTAGACCGCGCCCATGCCGCCCGTGCCGAGGAGGCGCTCGATCCGGTAGCGCTCCCCCTCGCCGAGGTGCTCGCCGACCTCTAGGGACACGCGGCCTCGGGGTCGGCGCCATCGGCGCCGGGGTCGGCGACCTCCGGGTCGGCGCCCTCGTCGAAGCGCAGCACCAGCTCGCCGCGCGAGAGCTCCAGCCGCGCCGCGTCGCCGGGGCGGAGCGCGCTCTGGGTCAGGGCCGCCGCCAGGGGCTCGGTCAGGGCGCGCTCGACCTCGCGCAGGAGCGCCCGCGCGCCGTAGCGATCGTCGCGCCCGCGGCGGGCCAGCTCGCGGCGGGCCTCGGCGCTGACCTCGAGCCCGGTCAGGCCCTGGCGGAGCAGGCGCTCGCGCAGGCGCCCGACCTCGAGCAAGCACACCCGCTCGAGGGCGTCCTCGTCCAGGGGTCCGAACTCGAGCACCGCGTCGAGGCGGTTGAGCAGCTCCGGGCGCAGCTCCTCGGCCAGGGCCCGCTCGGCCGGGCTCGCGCCCGCGCCGCCGAAGCCCAGCGCCTCGCTCCGCCCCGCGCCGACGTTGCTCGTCAGGACCACGATCGCCTCGCGGAAGCTGGCGGGCCGCCCGCGCGCGTCGCTCAGCCGGCCCTCGTCGAGGACCTGCAGGAGCAGGTTCAGCACGTCGGGGTGCGCCTTCTCCAGCTCGTCGAAGAGCACCACCGAGAAGGGCTGACGGCGCAGAGCGCCCGTGAGCTGCCCCTCGTCGCCGTGGCCGACGTAGCCCGCCGGCGAGCCGATCAGGCGCGCGACCGAGTGGCGCTCGGAGCACTCCGAGAGGTCGATCCGGACCAGCCGCTCCTCGTCCTCGAACAGGAACTCGGCCAGGGCCTTGGCCAGCGCGGTCTTGCCCGTCCCGCTCGGCCCGACGCAGAGGAAGCTGGCCCGCGGGCGCCGCTCGCCGCGCAGGCCGGCCCGCGCGGCGCGCAGGGTGGCGGCGACCTGATCCAGGGCGTGGTCCTGCCCCACGATCCGGCCGGCCAGGAACTCGCGCAGGGCCTCCAGGCGCTCGGACTCGCTCCGCAGCAATGAGTGGCGCGGCACCCGCGCGCGCTCGGCGACCAGGTCCGCGAGCTCCTCGCGCCCGACGCGCGCCAGCTTCGCCAGGCGCCCGCGCGCGCAGGCCTGGTCGAGCAGGTCGAGCGCCTTGTCGGGCAGGCGCCGCTCGGGGAGGTAGCGCTGGCTCAGCTCGATCGCGGCCTCGAGCGCGCCCAGCTCCAGCTCGACCCCGTGGTGCTCTTCGTAGCTCGGGCGGAGCCGGAGCAGGATCTCGTGGGCCTCGGCCCGGCTCGGCTCCTCCAGCCAGAGCGTCTCGAAGCGGCGCGCGAAGGCCCGGTCGCTCGCCACGTGGCGCTCGTATTCCTCGGGCGTGGTGGCGCCGATCACCCGCAGGTCGGCCCGGGCCAGGGCCGGCTTGAGCAGGTTGGCCACGTCGACCGCGTTGTGCTCGGTGCGCCCCATGCCGAGGGCGAGGTGCAGCTCGTCGAGGAAGAGGATCAGCTCGGGCTCGCCGCTGACCTCGCCCAGGAGCTGCTGGATCCGCTGCTCGAACTCGCCGCGATACTTGGTCCCCGCGACCAGGTCGCCGAGGGGCAGCTGCACGATCCGCGCGCGGCGCAGCTCGGCCGGCGCGTCCGGCTGGAGCAGGTGCTGGGCCAGGCCCTCGACCAGGCAGGTCTTGCCGACCCCCGCCTCGCCGACCAGGACCGCGTTGCGCTTGCGCTTCTGCAGCAGGATCTCGCTCAGGCGCCGCAGCTCGGCGGCGCGACCGACGAGCGGGTCGAGCTCGCCCGCGCGCGCCGCGGCGCTGAGGTCGACGCCCAGGCGGTCGAGGATCCGCCCCGAGGCAGGCGGCGCCGGGCTGGGCGCCGGCCGAGGGGCGGGCTGCGGCGCCGGAGCCGCCTCCTGGAGCTCGGTCGCCGGCTCGTAGCGATCGAGCTCGGGCGAGACCTCGACCCGGACCTCGGAGGGGATGAGTCCCCGCTCCGAGAGGCTCTGGGGCCGAACGTGCGCGCGCCCGTCCTCGTAGCGGAGCGTGAGCGAGCCGATCTGGACCTTGTCCTTGTCGCGCAGGAGGGACTTTTGAACCCGCTCCTCGTTGACGAAGGTCCCGGTCTCGGAGCTGAGGTCGATCAGGAAGAAGTAGGGGTCGACCCGCACGACCCGGCAGTGCTGCGCGGCGATCCCCTCGCCCGTGAGCTGGACCGCGATCCCCGCCTCGCGCCCGAGGACCTCTCCGCCCTGGAGCTCGACGGTCCGATCCCGCTTGGGGCCATTGAGGAAGCGAAGCCGCGGCATGAACTCTCCGAGGGGATCTTAGGTCCCGCGAGCCCACCCAGGCAAACCCGAGCCGCCCCTCTTCGGTTGGTCCGAGCGGAGAAGTAGACTCCCTGACCTATCCCGACCACCGGTGCCCCTGCTCAATGACCGACCCCCTCGCTCCCTTCCGCCCCGCGACCCGCGCCTGGTTCCAGGGGGCCTTCCCGGCCCCGACCGCGGTCCAGGAGCGCGGCTGGGCGCGGATCGCGCGCGGGGACCACACCCTGATGCTCGCCCCGACCGGCAGCGGCAAGACCCTGGCGGCCTTCCTCTACTGCCTGGACCGCCTCTCGGCTCCCGCCGAGGAGGGGGCCGAGCGCCCCGCCGGCGTGCGCGCGCTCTACGTCTCGCCGCTCAAGGCGCTGGTCTACGACGTCGAGCGCAACCTGCGCGCGCCCCTGGCGGGGATCCAGCGCGCGGCCGAGGGCCTGGGCGAGCCGGTCCGCCCGCTGCGCGTCGCCGTCCGCACCGGCGACACCCCGCAGCGGGAGCGGGCGCGCTTCAAGCGCCGCCCGAGCGAGATCCTCGTCACCACCCCCGAGTCGCTCTACCTGCTGCTCAGCTCGCAGGCTCGCCAGACGCTCCAGACCGTCGAGTGGGTGATCGTGGACGAGATCCACGCCGTGGCGGCGAGCAAGCGCGGGGCGCACCTCGCGCTCAGCCTCGAGCGCTTGACTCAGCTCTGCGTGAGCGAGCAGGGGCGCGAGCCGCAGCGGATCGGGCTCTCGGCGACCCAGCGCCCGCTCGAGGCGGTGGCCCGCTACCTGGGCGGCGAGCGCCAGGTCGCGATCGTGGACGCCAGCGCGCCGCCGCGGATCGACCTCCGGATCGAGGTCCCCGTGGCCGACATGGAGGCGCCCTTCGCGGACGAGGAGGACGACGACCTCGAGGGCGCGCTCGTGCCCTACCCCAAGGACGAGCGCCCCGGCCCGACCCGCAACGGGATCTGGGAGCTGATCCACCCGCGCCTGCTGGAGCTGATCCAGAGCCACCGCTCGACCCTGGTGTTCGTCAACAGCCGCCTGCTCTGCGAGCGCCTGGCCCAGAGCCTGAACGAGCTGGCCGAGGAGGAGCTGGTCAAGGCGCACCACGGCAGCCTGGCGCACCACAAGCGGGCCGAGATCGAGGAGGAGCTCAAGCGCGGCGAGCTGCGCGGCCTGGTCGCGACCAGCAGCCTCGAGCTGGGGATCGACATGGGCGCGATCGACCTCGTGCTCCTGGTCGAGTCGCCGGGCGCCGTCTCGCGCGGGCTGCAGCGGGTGGGCCGCGCCGGGCACGCGGTCGGCGAGGTGAGCAAGTCGCGCCTCTTCCCCAAGTACAAGGGCGACCTGGTCGAGGCCGCGGTGTGCGCCCAGGGGATGCTCGCGGGCGAGATCGAGACCCTGCGCGTCCCGCGCCGCTGCCTGGACGTGTTGGCCCAGCACGTGGCGTCCATGGTCAGCCAGCGCGACTGGCCGCTGGACGAGCTGGAGCAGGTGATCCGGCGCACCCACGCCTACCGCGACCTCCCGGGCGAGGCGCTGAGCGGCGTGCTCGACATGCTCTCGGGCCGCTACCCCTCGGACGCCTTCGCCGACCTGCGCCCGCTGATCACCTGGGACCGCGACAAGGACCTGCTCACGGCCCGCCGCGGGACCAGGAGCGTGGTCACGCTCAACCCCGGCACGATCCCCGACCGCGGCACCTACGGCGTACACCTCGTCTCTGGGAGTGGGGGTCCCGAGGGCCCGCGGATCGGCGAGCTCGACGAGGAGATGGTCTACGAGTCGCGCCGCGGCGAGACCTTCGTGCTCGGCGCCAGCAGCTGGCGCGTGCTCGAGATCACCCGCGACCGGGTGATCGTGGAGCCCGCCCCCGGCGAGCCGGGCAAGCTCCCCTTCTGGCGCGGGGCCGGGCCGGGTCGCCCGATCGAGCTCGGCCGCGCCCTGGGCGCCTTCCTGCGCGAGCTCGCGGCCCAGCCGCCGGGCCAGGCGCGCGGCTGGCTGACCGACCTCCTCCCCCTCGACGAGCGGGCGGCGACCAACCTGGCCGACTACGTCGCCGCCCAGCGCGCGGCGACCGGGGTGGTCCCCAGCGACCGCACGATCGTGATCGAGCGCTTCCGCGACGAGCTGGGCGACTGGCGGGTGTGCCTGCTCAGCCCCTTCGGCGCGCGGATCCACGCCGCCTGGGGCCTGGCCCTCGAGGCGCGCTTCGTCCGCCAGGCGGGCTTCACCGCCCAGACGATCTGGTCCGACGACGGGGTGGTCCTGCGCCTGGCCGAGACCGAGAGCGTGGACGAGCTGCCCGACCTGGTCCCCAGCCCCGGCGAGGTCGAGGACCTGATCGTCGATCAGCTGGCCCACTCGGCCATGTTCCAGGCCACCTTCCGCGAGTGCGCCGCGCGGGCCCTGCTCCTGCCCCGGCGCGGCTACGGCAAGCGGCGCCCGCTCTGGGCCCAGCGGATCAAGGCCGAGACCCTGCTGGCCGCCGCCAGCCAGTTCCCCGACTTCCCGATCGTGCTCGAGGCCTACCGTGAGTGCCTCCAGGACGTGCTCGACCTGCCGGCCTTCCAGGAGCTGCTGACCCAGATCGAGCGGCGCGAGGTCGAGGTGGTCGAGGTCGAGACCGAGCGCGCCTCCCCCTTCGCCCGCTCGCTGACCTTCGCCTACGTGGCGGCCTTCATGTATCAGGCCGACGCGCCCCTGGCCGAGTGGCGAGCGCAGGCCCTGCGCCTCGACCGCGACCTGCTGCGCGAGCTGCTCGGCAGCGACGAGCTGCGCCAGCTCCTCGACCCCGAGGTCCTGGCCGAGCTGGAGGACGAGCTGCAGCGCCGGAGCGAGTCGCGCCGCGCCCGCCACCCCGACGCGCTGCACGACCTGCTCCGCCAGGTCGGCGACCTGAGCGAGGCCGAGCTCGGCGAGCGCTGCGCCGAGGACCCCGCGCCCTGGCTGCGAGAGCTGGAGGGCGCGCGCCGGGTCGTGCCCCTGCGGGTCGCGGGCGAGCGGCGCTGGGTCGCGATCGAGGACGTGGCCCGCTACCGCGACGGCCTCGGCTGCGTCCCCCCCGGCGGGCTGCCGACCGTGTTCCTGGAGCCGGTCGAGGACGCGCTGGAGGGGCTCGTCCTCCGCTACGCCCGCACCCACGGGCCCTTCACGGCGCTGGAGCTGGGCGCGCGCTTCGCCCTCGAGGAGCGGGCCACCTCCCCCCTGCTCGCGGGCCTGGTCGAGCGCGGCCGCCTGGTCGTGGGCGCGATGCGCCCCGCGGGCGTGGGCGAGGAGCACTGCGACCCCGAGGTGCTGCGCAAGCTGCGCCGGCGGACCCTGGCCCGGCTGCGCCGACAGGTCGCGCCGGTCGAGGCCGCGGCCCTGGCGCGCTTCCTCGTCCGCTGGCACGGGCTCGGCTCCGAGCGCCGCGGCCTGACTCGCCTGCGCGAGGTGATCTCGCAGCTGGAGGGGGTCCCGCTCCCCTTCTCGGCCCTGGAGGAGGAGATCCTCCCGGCCCGAGTCCCCGACTACCGCCCCCAGCTCCTCGACGAGCTGGGTCAGCGCGGCGAGGTGGTGTGGGTCGGCGTCAGCTCGCTCGGCGCCCGCGACGGGAAGGTGCGCCTGCTGACCCGGGCCCGCGCGCACCTGCTCCTGGACGAGCCCGACCCCGACTACGCGCCGCCGAGCGAGCTCCACGCGCGCCTGCTGACGCACCTCGAGCAGCGCGGCGCGAGCTTCTTCGTCGAGCTGCAGCAGGTCGCTGGGGCCTCGGTCTCGGCCGAGTCCCTGAGCGAAGCCCTGCTCGACCTGGCCTGGGCGGGGCGCGTCAGCAACGACGGCTTCCAGCCCCTGCGGGCCCTCCGCCGCCGCCGAGTCCGCAAGAAGCGGGCGCTGCGCGGACCGAGCGCCCCGATCGGCGGCCGCTGGGTCGCGGTCCGCTCGCTCCGCTTCGGCGAGCCCAACCCGCTC
>CALDQK010000066.1 GCA_937911525.1 uncultured bacterium | reverse complement strand
CGAGGAGGAGGCGGCGAGGGTGGAGATGCGGCTGGGGCTCGCCGAGGCCCGCTTCGAGGTCGAGCTCGTCCGCGGCCCGACGACTCCCCGGGCCGAAGCGTGGTCCCCCGGCTCCCCGGCTCGGCCCGCGCTCGGCGCTGCCTTCCCCGAGGCCCAAGGACGAGAGCGCGTCCGCTTCCTCTTCGGCGCCAACGCAGGGCTCGAGCTCGACACGCTCGATCGCGCTTCCGGGGGCGAGCTGGGACGGGTCGCCCTCGCGCTCGGGGTGCACGCCAGCCCGGGCGAAGCGGGCCTGCTGGTCTTCGACGAGATCGATCAGAACGTGGGAGCCCGCCTGGGTGGCGCGGTCGGTGACTGCCTGGCGCGAATGGGCGCGGCCCGCCAGGTGCTCGCGATCACGCACCTCGCGCCCGTCGCAGCGCGCGCCGCGCGCCACCTCCGGGTGCGCAAGTGCGAGGGTCAAAGTCGGACGGAGGTCCTGAGCGATCGCAGCGCTCGGCTCGAAGAGCTGGCGCTGATGATCAAGGGCGAGCCGATCACCCCCGCGGCCATGGCTCAGGCCGAGGAGCTCCTCGTCGAAGCCGAGAGCTCCACACAGCGGGGCGAGAGCTCGGGAGCCGACGGCCCGACAGGCGCTGGTCGTCAACGCAGGCGCACTCCCAAAGCGCGCAAGCGGAAGCGCACCAGCGCGGCCTAGCCCGGGCCGTCCTCGGCACGACCTGGCTCGCTAGACCGCTGTTCCTGCAGGAATGGGCGTGTTCGCCGGACGCGCGAGCCAGGTCCTGCCTGCGGACCCCCCTCCGTCACCACTCCTTCGGACAATCCCTATCGGGATCTTCTGATTCATGGTGTCACTTCGTCGGCTGGCTTCGGGTGGGCTCCAGGCCGCGCCGTGAGCGCCCTCTAGTGCGAAGAGCTCAGGGCTTGGTGAGGCTTCGTCCACCAGGCCATACGGTCCGGCTGCGGCCTGAGGACCTGGCTGCTTGATCTGAGGTCGGCGCCGACCTCGCCTGCGTGGTCGATCGCCACGTTCGCGTGGAGCCTGGCGGCCTTGTCGCAGTGGCGTGGGAGCCGGGACCAGAACGAGCTGAGCGATCAGGGGGCCGCTCGAGGCCGGCCGGCATGACGAAGCGAATAGAGTGGCGCCGGAGATACAACGCCTGCAGACTAGACCGATCGCTGGACTAGGTTCCTTCAAGAGCCCGCGCTGGCGGGTTAGAGAGCAACCCATGAATCGCTTCATTTTGGCCTTCTCCCTGGCCTCGGTCCTCGCGGCGGCGGGTTGCACATCAGGTCCTGAGCCTGGCTCGGAAGAGATGAACCAGCTCGTGCGCGACAACGTACTCGAGGGTCCGCTCCAGTTGGTTGACCTCAACAGGCTCTTCCTTGCGGCGGAGGCCGACTCGCGCCACTGGCGCAAAGCAGAAGGACATACCTGCTCCCACTGGGAGACGGACGGGGAGGGGCGGTTGAAGGTGCGCACAGGGGGGTCGTTTTACCCCCTGGACTGGCGCCAACTAGGCTTCGACGAGAAGGGACTGCGCGCTTGGATGCGAGAGTCGTTGGAAGCGTCCGACGTGCTCGCCTGGGCGCCAGACGACGCCTCGACAGAGACGACCGGACGCCTCGACATGATCGTGAGCACGCGGGTGATGGCAGACCTGGACGAGCGAGTCACTGACCGCACGATCCTGGTCTATCTGGTCAAGCTAGTCGTGGTGGGCCCGGTCGTTGACGACAATGGCCCAGTGGCGGCCTGGGTTACGGACACGCTGTTCAAGGACGCGCACTGAGTCGTCTCGCGCCCCCCCGGGTGCGACACGGATCAGGGGCCTGACGCCGAGGCCTCTGTAGGAGCTGGCCCGCAGCCTCGTGACGGATGCGGGCTCCTATGAGCACCGCCGTGTCAACACGTAACCTCAGGTCATTCGCAAGTCCTTGGAGCCCACGAAGCAAGCTGGCTGGCTGATGAAGCGCCGCTGAGCCCTGTGGGCTCCTGACGACGAACTCCTATCCGCTCCAGGCGCGAGGGCCCGGGCCACCGAATGCTGATTTCGCCCGAAGACGATCTGCGAGCCGAGTGCGAGAGCGCCCCGTCTAAGGGGGCCCACCCACGGACGCGAAGGCGTCCCACCCAGCCGGGCTGTGTCGAGCTGCTCTCAGTCGTCGGGCAGAGGCTCGTTGCATGAGGGATCGGGTGGCCGCTGAGGCCGACCCCGCTACTTCTTCTGCTTGGCCTTCCCCGCCTGGATCTCGCGGATCAGCGCGTCGAAGCGCTGCTTCGCGGCGCCCGGGCGGAGCTTGCCCTGGAAGAAGGCCAGGCTCTGAAGCGCCTGGTCGTACTTCTCAGCGTCCTTCCAGGCCATGGCGAGCTCGAAGCTCAGGCCGAGGAAGCGCGTCTGACCGCGGCGCTCGGCGGCGGAGACCAGGTCGGCCACGAGCTGCGGCTCGCTCGCCTGGCGCAGGAACTGACAGGCCTGCGTCAGGTCCTTCAGCCCGACGGTCGGGTCGGCGGCGATCGACTCGATCCGCTTCCGAGCGGCCTCCGGATTGCCGAGGGCGGCTTCGGCCAGCGCAGCCTGCACCGCGATCCGCGGGTGAAAGGCCTTGCTCAGGCCCTCCTCTGCCAGGGCCAGGGCGCGCTTGGGCTTCTTGGAGGCGCGGTAGTTGGCCGCCAGGACGGCCTGCACCCCGACCTGATCCGGGTGGGCCTTTCGCAAGGCCAGGAGCCGCTTCTCTGCCTCTGCGTGCTTCCCGGCCTCGATGTCCTCGCTGATCAAGAAGATCTCGGTCTCGAGGAGGTCGAGGGAATCCGAGGTCTTGGTCGCCACCAGCTCGCGGGCGAGGGCGAGCGCCTCCTCGTTGCGCTGAGCGGCGAGGAGGAGCTTGACCCGATGCGCCTTGAGGGCGATCACGCTGGGCGCCGCCGCCTCGAGCGCCTCCCAGCTCTTGATCGCGCCGCCAGGGTCTCCGCTGGTCAGCTGGCGCATGGCGGCCTGTGCCTGGGGGATCAGCTGCTGCGGGAGCTTGAGTCCGGGGACGTCCTGCCAGCGGTAGGGCAGCTTCTGGCCCTTGCGGAAGAAGGTGCCCTTGATCTTGGCGCGGATCTTCTGGCGAGAGGTCGGCGGCTGCAGGACGAGGAGCGTGAAGATGCCGGGGCGCAGGCCAGGCGTGCTCTTGGTAGAGACGAACAGGGTCTCGGTCGCCGAGTCGCTGTTGGCGACCCAGGGCGAGCCGCGGAGCGCCTTCTGGAGATCCTGCGCGCCCCGGTACTGGCCCGGGTAGAGCAGGAGGTCGAGGTCCAGGCCAATCCGGCCGGTCTCGGCCTCGAACAGGATCCCCTCCACGTCGGGCGTCACGCGGATCAGGATCGGCGCGATGCTCTTGGCGGAGATCTTGCCGTCGCTCCCGTTGAAGGTCCCGCCGACCTCGAAATCCTTCGAGAGGGGCTTGTTGGCCGGCTTGGACTCAAGCTCACGCTGCTTGGTGATCGCAGCCCGCAGGCCCTCGCCGTAGACCCGCACGGCCGAGGCGGCCTGGGGCGAGCGGCGGCGGGCGTTGTTGGCGGCGGCCTGCAGGGCCGCCTCGACGCGTGAGTATTGATTCGTCGCCGCCAGGACCGTCGCCTCGGCCAGCTGCGCGAGCTCACCGCTGACGTCGAGGTTCCGCGCGTCCTGGGCCGCCTTGCGCGCCTCCTCGAGGGCAGAGGGGTCCGACTTGGGGTTGCGCGCCAGGACGATCGCGCGATCGACCAGGAAGGTGTAGCGGAAGCGGTCGTTGCCGCGCGCCTGCTCGGAGGGGCGCAGGCCGCGCGAGGCGTGATCGTCGCCGCCGAGGGCGGCGCCCTCCTGGACCTCGAGGTAGGTCAGCGCGCCGTGCACCTCGCCCGCCATGGCGCGGGGGAGCGTGCCCGAGAGCAGGTCCTGCAGGACGCGGCGCGCAGGCTCGTAGCCCTTGTCCAAGTAGGTCAGGTAGGCCTTGGCGACCTCCTCGGCGATCTCCTCCTCGCGCTGCTCGTTGGCGTCGAGCTCGGGGAGCTTGGCCGCCTTGGCGCCTTGGAACGAGGTCCGGCTCGCGCGACGGTCTGCCTCGATCCGCAGCTGCACCAGGCCCGCGGCGAGGTGCGCCCGGCCCCGGTGGGTCGAGGGCTCGAGCTTGGCGGCGGTCAAGAAGTCCTCTCGCGCGCGGGTCCAGCGGCAGAGGGCGCGCCGGATCTCGCCGATGCGGTAGCGGGTCGAGGCCCGCTCGCCGTCGAGGTTCTTCTCGCAGTTGATCGCGCTCTCATAGGCCTCGAGCGCGCGCCGATAGGCGGTCCGCGCGTCACCGGTCGTGAGCGCGCGCCGCGCGTCGGACCAGGCCTCCTGGCCCGCCGACATGTAGTTGGTCAGCTTGGCGCGCCGCTCTTCACGCAGGCGCTGAGCCTCCTCCTTCTTCTTCTGCTCGGCGAGGCGCTTGGCCTCTTCGGCCTCGCGTTGCTTGCGCTCCTCCTCCTGCTGCTTCTCGCGCCGCGCGACGTCTCGCTTGTACTCCGCGTGGAGCTTGAACACGATCATCAGGGCCAGGATCACCGCCACCGCGGCGCCGGCCACGATCGCCGTCGAAGACTTGTTGCGCTTGAAGCGCCGCAGCATCGGCTTCCAGAAGGGCGGCGGCTTGGCCAGGATCGGCTCGCCCGAGAGGAAGCGCTCGAGGTCTTCGGCGATCGCGCGCGCCGAGTCGTAGCGGTCGCTCTTCTCCTTGGCGAGGGACTTGAGGCAGATCACCTCCAGCTCGGGCGGCACCCCGGCCCGCACCGTGCGCGGGGGCTGCGGCTCCTCCTCGATGATCTTGCGCAGCAGCTCGTTCTGAGTCTTGGCGGTGAAGGGGACCCGGCGGGTCACGATCTCGTAGAGGATCGCGCCCAGGGCGTAGACGTCCGAGCGGGCGTCCATCTCGCGGTGGTTGCCGCGGGCCTGCTCGGGGGGCATGTAGTAGGGCGTGCCGATCGCGACGCCGCTCTTGGTCAGCCCCTTGTCCGACTCGAGGTTCTTCGCCAGGCCGAAGTCCATGATGTAGGCCTTGCCGTCCTGGCCTACGAGGATGTTGCTGGGCTTGAGGTCGCGGTGGACGACGCCGTTCTCGTGGGCGTGGTGCGCCGCGTGCGCGACCTCGACCAGGATCTCGACCCCCCGCCGAATCGGGAGGCTCTTGCTGCGGATCATGTCCTGCAGCTCCTGGCCCTGGACGTAGTCCATGGCGTAGTAGAGGAGCCCGTCGACCTCGCCCACGTCGTGCACGGCCACGATGTTGTCGTGACGCAGCTTCTGGCAGATCTGCGCCTCGGCCTTGAAGCGCTCCTTGAGCCGCTCGGAGGCGAACTCGCCCGCGAGGAGGACCTTGATCGCGACGAACACCTGCGGCTGATCGAGCAGCCGGGCCTTGTAGACGACGCCCATGCCGCCGCGCCCGAGCTCGTCCACCACCTCATAGCGGCCGATGCGCTTGCCGACGCCGAGCTCACCCGAGTCGAAGCTATCGCCGTCGACGTCGAAGCCGGTGCTGCCGACCTGCTGGAAGCGCCCGCTCTGGGGGTTGCTGAAGCCGCCGCCAGGGAACTGACCCGTCCCGTAGGCGCCCGACATGGCGCCGCCCGGCGCCGCGTAGCTGCCCGAGCCGGCGAAGCCCTGCGCGGCGTAGCTCCCAGAGCCGGCGAAGCCGCCGGGCGCGGCGTAGCTGCCCGAGCCCGCGAAGCCGCCGGGGGCGGCGTAGCTGCCCGAACCCGCGAAGCCCCCCGGGACGGGGCCGCCGACGGCGCCGCCGGGCGCGGCGTAGCCGCCCGAACCGGCGAAGCCCGGCTGCGCGGCGTAGCTCCCCGACCCGCCGCCGTAGCCCGCTCCGGGCAGGCCTTGGGGCGGCGTGAAGGCGCCGCTGCTGGGCGGGCGAGCGAACTGGCCGCTGCTGGGCGGGCGGAAGCTGCCCGAGCCCGCGCCGCCGGGGTAGTTGCTCCCCGGCGCCGCGAAGCGCCCGCTACCCGGACCTCCGCCCTGGAGCCCGCGCACCTCGCCGCTCCCGCAGCGCGGGCACTGGACGGTGCCGTTGCTCAAGAAGGGAGTGTTGCAGCGGTTGCAGAGGCGTCCGCGACCCTCGACCTCGTTGCGCAGGGCGCCGTAGCGGTTTGGGTCGAGCCAGCGCTTCTGAACGAGCAGAGTCGCGAGGGTGCAGTGCTGCCCTTGCTGGAGCTGCTGATTGCGCTCCTGCATCAGGTGCTGGAGATGTCCCTGCTGAACGACTTGTCGTTCGAGCAGCAACTGGCTCCAGATGGTCTCGCGAGCCTGGTCCATCCGCCTGGGTCCTGGAGGAGGCAGTATGGCGGGCAGGGGGCGGCGCCACAAGGCGCGTTCCCCCAGGGACTCAGCGTCCCTGGAGGAGACGATTGCAACGCACCGCGTCACCGTCGTGGACGAGCTCGCGGTAGAGCTCTGCGACCCGCGTCACGAGCCGCGCCGCGGCGTAGTCCTCCGCCGCGCGCCGCGCGGCCGCCCCGGCCTGCGCCCTCAGCTCCGCTCGAGCGGCGTAGTGCTCGATGGCACCCGCGAGGGCGTAGGCGTCGCCAGCCGGGACCAGGGCGCCCTGGGGCCGGAGCCGGACGCCGACGGGCGCGGCCTCCTCGGTCGGCGCGGCCTGCGGGTCATCCACGAACATGTCGGGGACGCCGCCGACCGAGGTCGCGACCACGGGCACGCCCGAGGCGAAGGCCTCGATGATCGCCAGCGGCGTGCCCTCGTTAAGGCTCGAGAGCGCGAGCAAGTCGAGGTCGGCGTAGATCTCGGGCAGGTCGCGCCGCCAGCCGAGGAGGTGGATCCGCTCCCGCAGCTCGGGGTCGATCGCGGCCTCCACCGCGCCGCGCTCGGTCCCGTCGCCGACCACCACGAGGTGCAGGCGCGGGTCATGCCGAGCCACGTTGGTGAAGGCGCGCACCAGCGTCGGCACGTCCTTGATCGGGACGAGGCGCCCCACGCAGCCGACCAGGATCGCGTCCCCCCCGAGGCCGAGAGTGGCGCGCAGGCGGCCCTGGCGAGCGTGGCGGAACACACTCAGGTCGCGCCCCAGGGGCACCACGCTGAAGCGCTCGCGCGGCGCGACCCGGTAGCGCCCGGCCAGGTCGTCCCGCAGGCGCGGCGAGAGCGTCACGATCCGGGAGGTCAGCCGCGAGAGCCCGCGCTCGGCCAGCGTCACCGCCAGCGAACCGAGGGGGCCGAAGTAGCCCGAGAGGACGTGCCCGTGGAAGCTGTGCACGACGACCGGGACGCCCGCGACGCGGGCGGCGATCCGCCCCAGGGCGCCGGCCTTGGCCGTGTGGGTGTGCACGATGTCGGGGCGCTCGCGGCGCAGGATCGCGACCAGGGCCGCCAGCGCGCGCAGGTCGTCGCTCGGCGCGGGAGGCCGCCCCAGCCCGGGCACACGCTCGATCCGAAAGCCCGGGTCGCCGGCGTCGAGCGGGACCTCTCCTTCATCGAGGTCCCCCGTCAGGAGCAAGGTCTCGAAGCCCTCGGCAGCCAGCCCCTGGCCGAGGAGCAGGCAGTGGCGCGCCGGGCCGCCCACGTTCATGCGCGCGATGATCCGGACGACTTTGAGCTTCCGAGGGGGAGAGGAGGTCACGCGCTGGCTGGGGGGCTCGCTGGCAAGGGAGTCCAGTGGGCCAAAGGGCAGGATTTGCGAGCCGAGGGGAAAGGACATGCGCGGCCTCCGCGCCCTCCTACCCGCCTAGTCCGCACGAGGTTCACCTTCGTTGGTGATCAGCCGCGCGCCGCGCTGAAAGGTCATGTAGGCCCACATCCACTGGATCAGGACGAGGATTCGGTTGCGGAACCCGATCAGGAACATGATGTGGACCGCCAGCCAGGCCAACCACGCGAGCAGGCCCCGCAGCTCGAGCCCGCCGGGCAGGGCCGCGATCGCCTGTGAGCGGCCGATCGTGGCCATGGACCCCTTGTCGAGGTAGCTGAAGGGCTGAGGCGGCTGGCCCGCCAGGGCGCGTTGGATCTGCTCTCCCGCGTGGCGGCCCATCTGCATCGCGGCCGGCGCGACCCCAGGCACGAAGTCGTCCTCGCCCTGGCGCACGGCCGCCGCGTCGCCGATCACGAACACGCGCGGATCGGCCGGCAGGCTGAGGTCGGGCGCGACCCGCACCCGGCCCATCCGATCCTGCTCGGTCTCGAGGGTGGCGAGCAGCGGCCCCCCCTTGACCCCGGCGGCCCACAGGATCGTGCGCGCGTCGATCCGCTCGTCGCCCAGGGTCAAGCCCTGGCCGTTGACCTCCGCGGCGTAGCTCCCGAAGCGCACGTCGACGCCCAGCTGCTCGAGGGAGCGCAGGGCCTGGCCGCTGAGCTGCTCGCTGAAGGCCCGCAAGATCCGATCTCCGCCCTCGCAGAGGATCACGCGCGCCTCGCGGGGGTCGATCGAGCGGAAGTTCCCCGCCAAGGTGTTGCGGGAGAGCTCGGCCAGCGCCCCCGCCAGCTCGACCCCCGTCGGGCCGCCGCCCACGACCACGAAGGTCAGCCAGGCCTGCCGCCGAGCCGGGTCCTCTTCCAGTTCGGCGTGCTCGTAGGCCATGAGCACCCGGCGCCGGATCTCGAGCGCCTCCTCGACGCTCTTGAGCCCCGGCGCGTGCTCGGCCCACTCCTGCTCCTTGCCGAACCAGGAGTTGATCACACCCGTCGCTACGACCAGGTAGTCGTAGGTCAGCGGGCTGGCGCCCCCGGCGAGGACGACCTGCCGCGCGGCGCGGTCGATCCGCTCGGCGCGCCCCAGCACGACCCGCACGTTCTTGAGCCGGCGCACGATGTGGCGGATCGGCTCGGCGATGTCGCCTGGACTGAGCCCGGCGGTCGCGACCTGATAGAGGAGGGGCTGGAAGAGGTGGTGGTTGCGGGCGTCGAGGAGGGTCACGCGCACCGCTGCGCGGGCCAGGCTGCGGGCAGCTTCCAGGCCGCCGAACCCGCCGCCGATCACGACGACGTGGGGCCGGACGACTGGCCCGCGGGGAGGGGAGCTCGTCAGGGGGCTAGTCCCTCAGCAGAGAGCGACGCTTACTGAGGCTCGACGTCGACGACCCGGTTCTTCATGATCCGGCCCGGCTTGAAGGCCACCACGGTCCGGGCAGGGACGTGGACCGGGTCCCCGGTCTTGGGGTTACGCGCCGTGCGCTCCTTGCGCCGCTTGAGCTCGAACACGCCGAAGTCACGGAACTCCAGGCGGTTACCGGCCGCGAGCTCGTTGACGATCTGGTCCAGGAAGCTCTGGCAGACCGCCGAGACCTCAGCGCTGGGACGACCGGTCTTGTTGGCGACGGAGAACACGATCTCCTTCTTGCTGGCCGTAGGCATGAGCCCTCCTTAAGGGTGCTGGAGTGTAGCCCTAACCCCCTCTGGCTTCAAGAGTTCGCAGACTCTTCATCCCCGCTGCCCTGGGGCCCGCCGGCCGAGCCACCTCCCGTCTGCCAGGGCAGGGTCGGCAGGGCCGGGGGACGTTCGGGATCGCGTCCGATGACGCCGCCGCTCATGAGGAACTTGAGCGCCTCGTCGACGGTCATGTCGATCGCGATGATCTCGGATTCGCGCGCCAGCACGATCTGGCCGGCGGCGGGGGTGCCGAGGTAGACGCCGCGGACGCGCTCGCCCGAGACCGCCTCGACCTCCTCGATGTTGTCGGTCGTGAGGAAGCCGATCGACCACAGCCCCTTGCGGGGGAACTCGACCGCCACCACCGCCTGCCAGGTCGCCTCCTCGTCGCCAGCGAGGAAGAAGCCGACCATCTGCTTGGCGCCGGGGTAGATCTTGTTGACCAGGGGCACGCGCGAGAGCCAGCTCTCGACGATCCCCCAGGCGGAGCTGCCCATGAAGCTCGCCACGAAGAAGCCGACCAGGAACACGGTCAACACGGCCAGGAAGGCCCCGACCGTGTTGGGGAAGCGCCGGTCGAGCTCGGCCCGCAGGTCCTGCTGTCGCTGAGGCTCCTGCCCGGCGATCCGCTCGCGCTCGGCCGCCTCGTAGCGAGCCTGGGCCGCGTCGTCCAAGCCCGCCGGCGCCGGCCGCGGCTCGGGCTTGCGCAGCAAGGCCAGGCTGCGCCAGATCCGAAAGGCGACCTCGTTGCCGAGCTGCGTCTCGACCAGCTGCGTCTTGATCGAGTTGCTGATCGGGGCCGCGATCGTCTTGCTGACGAACTCCGAGCAGGCGAACACGATCCAGAGGGTCAAGAGCGTCGGCAGCACCGTCGCCAAGCCCTTGAGGAAGACCTGCCGGTAGGTGCGCAGGATGTCCTGCGCGCGCGTCGTGCTGGCCATGTATCGACCTCCTCCAGCCTGAGCCTACGTCTTCACTCGGGACCGGGCGAACCCGCCGCGTCGGCCCTGCCAAAGAGGCCGTGAAAGCGGCGGAGAACTCTTTACACTACGCGGCCTTAGCGACGCCCTGCTCGCGCCGAGCGCGCGCGTCGTCCACTCACCGAGGCTGCTATGACTCCTGCCTTCCGCCGCGTTCTGCTGTGGAGCGTGCTCAGCGCGCTGTTGGTCGTGCTCTCGCTCACGACCCGCTCTCTGGCCCAGGAGGCGCCCCTCCCGAGCCCAACTCCGCCGGCCGCCAGCCCGGCGCCCGTCACGACGGCCGCGGCCGCGCCAAATGCCCCGCCCAAGGACGCTGATGGGAAGGTCAGCCTGGCCGCGCTCAAGAAGCGGGGCGCGGACACCGGCTCCAGCTTTTGGGACCGCTCTCGCAGCCTGCTTGGAATGGTGGTCCTGCTAGGGATCTGCGTGGCGATGTCGAACAACCGCAAGCGGATCTCGTGGCGCCTGGTCGCCTGGGGCCTGGGGCTGCAGCTGATCCTCGGCGTGATCGTTATGAAGACCCAGCTTGGCAGCAGCCTCTTTGGCGCCGCGAACGACATCTTTGCAGCGCTGATGAGGTGCTCTGAAGCAGGCAGCGAGTTCATCTTTGGCAAGCTGGCCTTGGGCAACAACGTTCCGGTTGGTGAAGCGAAGGTACCTGCAATCGCTCCCTTCTCGGAGCTAACCGGACCGCCGCGCTACGCGAACACCGGCGCCTACTTCGCCTTCAACGTGCTGCCGACCATCATCTTCTTCAGCTCGCTGATGGCGCTCCTCTACCACATGGGCTTCATGCAGTGGGTGGTCAAGGGCGTAGCCGTCGTGATGCAGAAGACGATGGGCACCTCGGGCAGCGAGACGCTCTCGGCTTCGGGCAACATCTTCGTCGGCCAGACCGAGGCCCCCCTGCTGGTGCGTCCCTTCGTTTCGGGCATGACCCAGAGCGAGCTGATGGCGGTCATGACTGGCGGCTTCGCGACGGTCGCGGGAGGCGTGATGGCGGCCTATATCGGCATGCTCTCTGGCTACTTCTCCGACGTGGCGGGGCACTTGCTGTCTGCCTCGGTGATGTCGGCTCCGGCCGCCCTCGTCGTCGCGAAGTTGATCGTGCCCGAGCCGGTGCCCGAGAAGTCCGAGACTTATGGCGAGCTCAAGGTCGAGCTCGAGAAGGTCGACGCCAACCTGATTGACGCGGCTGCCCGTGGCGCCCTCGACGGGCTGAAGCTAGCCCTCAACGTGGGCGCCATGCTCCTCGCCTTCATTGCGCTGATCTTCATGTTCAACAGCATGCTTGGGTGGGGTGCCAACAAGATCGCCGATGCCGCCTACGGCTCGACTTGGGAAGTCCGCGTTGGGGAGTTCCGAGCAGACCTCTCCGCGGCCAATGAGCTGGAGGACGCGGGGGAGCGAACCAAGGCGCTCAGCGCGCTTGAAAGCCGCGCCACGAAGCTTGGCCGCGAGGGGGTCGGCGCGGCTGACTCCCTTGACGTCGACGTTCGCTTCGACGAGGGGAGTTCGCGTCTCAGCGACGAGCAGCTCGTGCTCTACGTGGGCGACCTCGAGGCCAAGCAGCCCGGGGTCAAGGGGGTCAAGGCGCTGGTTGCCAGCGCCAGCGTCTACCGCGGAATGGCCCATGACTCGAGCTGGGAGAAGACCTGGCGAACCCTCACGTTCCAGATGATCTTGGGTTGGCTACTGGCGCCCTTGGCCTGGGTGATGGGCGTGCCATGGGTGGATGCGAGCAAGATCGGGCAGTTGATTGGGATCAAGACCGTCGTCAACGAGTTCGTCGCTTACGGCCAGCTCGCGGGTCAACTCAAGGCAGGTGTCATCCAGCATCCGCGCTCGGTGGTGATCGCGACCTACGCCTTGTGCGGCTTCGCCAACTTCAGCTCCATCGCGATCCAGATCGGCGGCATCGGCGGGATCGCCCCCGACCGGCGCCAGGACCTGGCCAAGCTCGGCCTGCGCGCCATGATCGGCGGCACCATCGCGGCGCTCCTGACCGCGACCGTCGCCGGCCTGCTCGTCTAGCCAATGCCCCGTCCGCTCCTGCTCCTGGCCGTGTGGGCGCTGCTCCTCGGCGGCGCCCCGCGCGCCCTGGCCGACGACGCGCTCGACCTCGCGCGCGAGCGCGGCAAGCTGATCGTGGCCACCGACGCGGGCTACGTGCCCTTCGAGGTGATCAACCCCGACGGGACCTTCAGCGGCTTCGACGTCGACCTGCTCACGGAGATCGGCAAGGAGCTCGGGCTCGAGGTCGAGCTGCGCAACACGGCCTGGGCCGGGATCATCGGCGCGCTCCAGGCCAACAAGGTCGACCTGATCATGTCGGGCATGTCGGTCACCGAGGAGCGGAAGAAGGCCGTCGACTTCAGCGAGCCCTACTACCGGGTCGGCCAGGTGGTGATCAAGCGGCGCGGCGACGAGCGGATCAACTCGCCGAGCGACCTCGACGACCCCGCGCTCACGATCGCGACCCAGGAGGGGACCACCGGCGAAGAGGCCGTGCGCCAGAAGTTCCCCCAGGGCAAGCTGCTGCGCTTCCCCAAGGTGGACCAGGCCTGCGTCGCGCTGACCCAGGGCAAGGCCGACGCGGTCGTGTTCGACAAGCCCAACCTGGTCGACTACGTGATGCGCCGCCGCGAGCGCGACCTGGTCGGCCTGTGGGAGCCCTTCACCGACGAGCCCATCGGCGCGGCCTTCCGCAAGGACAGCCCCAAGCTGCGGGCGGCCTTCGACGCTGCCCTGGCCAAGATCCGCGCCGATGGGCGCTACGACGCGCTGGTCGAGAAGTATTTCCCCGAGGTCGACCCCGACCTCGACGCCAAGGCCCCGCGCCCCGCCCAAGCCGAGAAGGTCGTGCGCCCCTGGCTGCGCTGGTGGCTGCTCCCCTACCTGCTCTTCGCGGCGGTCGTGGCGGTCCTGGCCCGGCGCCACCTGCCGCGCCGCCAGCGCGAGCTCGTCCTGCGCGCGCTCCTCTACGTGGGTTTGGCCGGCGTGTTCCTGACCTGGTATCTGCTCCTGCAGGAGAAGGTCAGCTACCGCTGGGGCTGGGACCGCTTCCTCAAGGGCGGCTGGCTGCAGCTCCTGCTGCGCGGCCTGTGGCTCACGATCCAGGTCGCCGCCGTGAGCCTGGTGCTCGCGCTCCCGCTCGGGATCGCGGTCGGCCTGCTGCGCGTCTCGCGCGCCAAGGACCTGCGCTGGCTGGGCACGGTCTACGTCGAGATCGTGCGCGGCACGCCGCTCCTGGTCCAGGTCATGATCTGGTACTACTTCATCGGTCAGGCCTTCGGCATGCAGAGCTTCGGCGCCGCCGTCGCCGCGCTCTCCTGCTTCACGGCCAGCTACATCGCCGAGATCGTGCGCGCCGGGATCCAGAGCATCGACGCCGGCCAAATGGAGGCAGCCCGCTCGCTCGGCATGTCCCACGCCCAGGCGATGCGGACCGTGATCCTGCCCCAGGCGATCCGGCGGATCCTGCCGCCCCTGGCCTCGGAGTTCGTGGCGCTGGTCAAGGACAGCTCGCTGGCCTCGGTGATCGGGCTCGAGGAGCTGACCAAGCGCGGCCAGGACGTCGGCAGCCGCGCGCTGCTCAGCTTCGAGGTGTGGATCGTGGTCGCCGCGCTCTACCTGGCGATCAACCTCATCCTCTCGCTGGGTGTGCGCTGGCTGGAGAAGAAGACCGGCACCCGCCAGCAGCGGGAGGCGATTCGATGAGCGAGGAGACGCCGACCGCGGCACCGGGCGAGCCGATCGTGCGCGCCCAGGGCTTGGTCAAGCGCTACGGCGAGCTGCGGGCCCTCGACGGGTTCGACCTCGAGGTCCACCGCGGCGAGATCGTGGTCCTGATCGGCCCTTCGGGCTCGGGCAAGTCGACCGCGCTGCGCTCGCTCAACGGGCTGGAGCACCCCGACGAGGGGACGCTGGTCGTGCTGGGGCGAGAGGTGCTCGACCTCGACACCGACATGGACGCCCACCGCGCCGACGTGGGGATGGTCTTTCAGCACTTCAACCTCTTCCCCCACATGAGCGTGCTCGACAACCTCTGCCTGGCCCCCAAGCTGGTCCGCAGGACCGCCGACGCCGACGCCAAGCGGCGCGGCCGCGAGCTGCTCGAGCGGGTCGGGATCGGCGAGAAGGCCGACGAGTTCCCGGACAACCTCTCCGGCGGCCAGAAGCAGCGCGTGGCCATCGCGCGCGCGCTCGCGATGGAGCCGCAGCTGATGCTCTTCGACGAGCCGACCTCGGCCCTCGACCCCGAGATGGTCGGCGAGGTGCTCGCGGTGATGCGCGACCTCGCCGAGCGAATGACCATGATCGTAGTCACCCACGAGATGGGCTTCGCGCGCGAGGTCGCCAGCCGGGTCGTGTTCATGGACGAGGGCAAGGTCGTCGAGCAGGGCCCGCCGACCCAGCTCTTCGACGACCCGCAGGAGGCGCGCACCAAGGCCTTCCTCGAGATGATCCTCTAATGGCGCGACGCGCCGGACGGCTGCCCGGCGCGTCGCCTCCCAATCTCTCGCTAGGTCCTCGAAGAGCTACTTGCTCTTGCCGGCGCGATGCCGCTTGACCTTGCGCGCGGCCGAGCGGCGCGAGGCGCGGCGCTCGCGGGGGCCGAGGCGGCCGTTGCCATCCTTGTCGAAGCTCTCGCGGTGCTTGCGGTAGCGACGCGCGAAGCGGCGCTCCTTCTTACCGACCTTGCCGTCGTCGTTCTTGTCGAGGCGGTTCTTCTTGCGGACGCGGCGCTCCTGCTTGCCCAGCTTGCCGTCGTCGTTCTTGTCCCAGCGCTTCAGCTGACGATCGCGCCAGGCGCCGCGGCGGGCCTTGCGCTCGTCCTTGTCGAGCTTGCCGTCGTCGTCCTCGTCGAAGCGCTCGCGGCTCTTCTTGACGCGGTGGCGGTGGCGGGCAGCGCGCTCTCGCGGGCCCAGCTTGCCGTCCTCGTTCTTGTCGAAGGGGCGCGCCTTCTCGCCCGAGGCGGGCGCGTCCGGGGTGGGGGTGTCCTGGGCGAAGGCCAGCGCGGGCGCGGCGATCAGGGCCAGGGTCAAAATCAGGTGCTTCACGATCAACTCCTCTCGTCCCTCGACAAGGGACTCAATGCGCGAGGCGCGCGCGGGTTTCGCGAGAACTGCAAGTTCTTGCGCGGGAGCCCTCAACCCGGATTGACGTCACCCAGCAGTGACGTGAATGCCGTGCCCGGAGTGCTCCCCAAAGTTCGGAAACGAACCGAAACGTCCCACCGGGCTACAGGACTTGTGGCTGGCATCGCGCGTGCAATAGAGCGCACCAGCACCACGGAGCAGCGTGCTCCACGTGCCCTCTCTCTTCTGTCCAGCCTGAGCCCCCCCGGTCCCGTCTCCGCACTCTCTTCTGTCGTTTCCCTTCCTCTTTTGATCGGACGACGGGCCGGGGGCTAGCTCTTGCTGTCGACGGCGCTCCCGCCGGCGCAAACTCCGCCTCGAGGGTGTCGAGTTCCGCCCTCCGGCCGGCTAGGTTCAGGCATGCCCTGGACCTGCGAAGCGTGTCAGCAAGTCGTCGCGGACGACAGCATCTGCCCCTCCTGCGCTAGCTCGAAGTCGAGTTGGACCGTCGTCCCCGAGGTCACGCGCCAGTTCCAGGTCCGCCTGGGCGGCTTCGAGGTCTTGGCGGGCTCGGACGAAGCGCCGGCTCCCGACCCGGCGGCGTTGCGCGCCGCGCCGCTCGAGGAGACGGACCAGGCCCGCGCGGTGCACGCCTCCTGGGCGCGCCACTACGCCGAGCGCGGCCTGCTCCCGCCGCCGGCCTTCGTGCTCAGCGTGCGAGTCAAGGCCCGCGAGTCGCAGCCGCCCGTGAAGCTGAGCCTCGACTTCAACCAAGGCGCCGTCGAGCTCGAGCACCCGGCTCGAGACGTCGACGAGGAGGGCCGGGCGCTCGGGCGCTTCCTCTTCGTCTACGGCGTCCCCGGGGACCCCGCGCTGCTGACCGAGGTCAGCTTCCCGGAGATCCAGCTGGTCGACGTCAGCGACGGCCCCGACGAGCACGCGCTGGAGGTCGAGGTCAGCGCGCTCGGCAAGCGGCCGCGCGAGCTCCCCTTCGAGCCCGTGGAGCCCAAGCCCCTCGCTGAGTGGGTCGAGCTCGAGGACGTCCACTTCGCGACGGCCCACGAGATCTTCCTCCCCGATGGAGAGGTCCCCCAGCCAACGCAGGAGGGCGCCGAGCCAGCCGAGTCGCTGACCGGCCTCGACGCGATCCGAGTCGTCCTGGAGGCGGCGGCCCTCTTCCCGAGCAAGCAGCTCCTGGTCGTGGGTCACACCGACACGGTCGGGAGCGACTCGAGCAACCGCGAGCTGGCCGAGGAGCGCGCCCGCAACGTGCACCTCTACTTGACCGGGCAGCGGGAGGCCTGGGCGGAGCACTGCCAGGCGCACTACGAGCGGAGCGACTTCAAGCGGGTCCTGGCCTGGGTGGCCGCTCGCTTCGGCTGGGACCTGGACCCGGGTCCGATCGACGACAGCTGGCACGACACCCCGCGCGAAGCGCGCGATCGCTTCCGGGAGCGCTACAACGCCGAGTTCGGCGGGGAGATCGTGCGCCACGCCAAGCAGCAGCCGGCAGACTGGGCCGCCTACTACGACTTCTACGAGCTCGACCTCGCCACCCGGCTCGGGGTCGCCGGCGAAGGCACCTTGGCGGAGCGCCTGGCGGCCGAGGCCCCGCGCCTCGCGCAGTATCGAGCGGCGCTCCGCCACACCGAGCCCGCGACCCTCGGCTGCGGTGAGGAGTGGCCGGTCGAGCGCGCGGGCGAGGACGGCGTGGACAGCGCGGCTAACCGGCGCGTCGAGATGATCTTCTTCGACGAAGACGAGCTGCCCGCGCTCGACGCCAAGCCCCTGGGCGTCTCGATCTATGGACCCGACGAGCCCTACCGCCGTCAGCTGATCCCGGCGGACGGCGCCGACCTGCTCGGCCTCCGCCTCGTGGACCCCGCGGGCGGGCCGCCGCCGGAGGAGGTGTTCGTAGGCATGTTGGCGGGCCTGCGCGCGGTGGTACGCCGCGGCGCCGCCGGGACCTTCGCCTGGCGAATGGGCGACGAGACCGAGCTCCTCGTCGAGGAGGGGGCCGACGCCACCCTCCGCGGGGCCCAGGAGGCAGACACCGTCCCCGTCAGCGTCGAGTTCACCAGCACCCTGGGCAAGACCTATAAGCGCGAACACCAGGTCCGGGTGCTCCCCGTCGAGTTCCGGGTCGCCTTCGAGGTCGACCCCGCCGACCCGCGCCTCGAGGAGACGCGCGTGATCCTCCGCTCGGCGCAGGACGACGCCTACGAACACTCGGTCATGCTCAGCGATCTCTCGGCGAGCGAGCCGCTCGAGATCGCCGGCGGCCACCTCCGGGGGGTCCGATTCCCGGCGGGCCAGCCAGG
>CALDQK010000065.1 GCA_937911525.1 uncultured bacterium | reverse complement strand
GCGCAGCTCGCGCAGCCGCTGGGCGGGGACGGGCGAGTCGGCGGCCAGCTTCTGAGCCCGGCGGTAGGCCTCGCTCGCGCCGGGGAAGTCCTTCTTGTCGCGGAGCGCGTCGCCCAGGGCCAGCCACAAGCTGGCGTTGTCCGGGCTGAGGGCGCAGGCCGCGCGGGCCTCCTCGGCGGCCTCGCGGAGCATGCCTCGCTTGGCGAGCCAGTCGGACACCGCGCGCCGGACCGCGACGACCTGTCGGCCGCGCTGCGCGTCGAGGAAGAAGGAGTCCTCCTGCGTCAGCCACTCGGCGCCGCCCTCCTTCAGGATCTCGCTCAGGCGCTCGCGCAGCTGCTCGAAGCGCGCGCTCCCGGGCGAGGCGTAGCGAATCTCCGAGAGGTAGACGAGCACCGCGCGCGCCACGTTGCCCTGGGCGCGCATCACGTCGGCGACCGCGACGTTGAGCTGGTACTGGAGCGGGTAGCGCTTCTGGGCCTTCTTGTAGACCAGCAGCGCCTCGCCCGGCTTGTGGCAGCGCAGGTAGGCCCGCCCCAGCGCGAGCAGCAGCTCGAGGTCCTTGATCGCGGCCTCGGTCTGGAGCACCGAGGCCAGCTTCTCGAGGCCCAGCTCCTCTTCACCGGCCCGGATCAGGACCTCGCCCACGCGGACCCGCAGGCGCAGGTTCTGGGGCGCGATCTTCTCCGCCGCCGCCACCAGCGGCAGGGCGTCGCGGAAGCGACCCGCCTCGATGTAGAGGTCGGTCAGGTTGAGCACGATCCGCTCGCTCTTGGGCGAGAGCTCGAAGGCTTGCTTGGCCGCGGCGATCGCCTGGTCGAGCTTGCCGACGCGCTGCAGGAGGCGCGAGCGCATCAGGTTCAGCCGCCCGTCGCTCTCCTTCTCGTCGGCGAGGCCCTCGAGCACCTGCGGGTCCCACTCGGGCAGGCCCGGCTCGCTCACGTCGAGGTAGATCCAGGCGCCGGCCTGGCGGACCTTGGGCGAGGGGTCGAAGCGGACCACGTTGACCAGGTAGCGGGCCCCGACCGCGCGCACCTCGTGGGGTCGCTGGGTCAGGCGCTGGAGCGCCTGCAGCCGCTCGTCCTCGCCCAGGCTGGGGAAGTCGTCGAGGACCCCCTCGCCGACCACGTCGCGCAGCTTCTGGGGCACCTTCCAGCGCAGGGCCTCGAGCAGCTCGCCCGCGGCCGTGGCGCGCTCCGCGTCCCCGTCTTCGGTCGCGCGCTCGAGGTAGGGGACGGCCTCCTCGCCGATCTGGTAGAGCCGGTCGCGCGCGCCCTCGCGGACCTCGAACTTGGCGTCGCCCAGGGAGCGGATCAGGGCTCGGATCTCGCGCGCGTTCTTGCTCCGCGGCAGCGGACGCAAGGGCTTGCCCTCGCCGGGCGTGTTCGCCTCCGGCCCAGGCTGCTTGGGCGGCGCCTGGGCCGAGGCCCAGGGGCCGGCCGTCAGGCAGGCGAGCAGGAAGGCGAGGCGAGTCGAGGCGCGAGGCTGCATGGACGGCTCCCGAGGGCGCAGTGTACTCAGCCGGCGCTGGTTTGCGTCCCTAGCGCCTCGGGGGCGGCAGCCCGCGCTCCGGGTCGAAGGGCAGCCCGCGCTCCCGGTAGAAGCGGGTGATCCGGGTCAGGTTCGCCGAGCCGCGCGGGACGTGGAGGGTCGTGAGCGGGTCGCGGTAGACGCACACCCACCCCGGCGCGTCGTCCATGAGCCCGTAGAGCTGCAGCGAGCCGACGAACACGTCGACCCCAGCCTCCGCCAGCAGGCGCTCCCGCTTGGGCGGGGCGGCGACGCAGAGCCTGAAGTAGCGGTCCAGGTTCTCCTTGTGAATGAAGGTCCGGCCGTCCACGAACACCTTCGCGCGCGGGTAGAGCCGATAGATCAGGTAGCCGCCGAAGGTGTAGTGGTTGAACAGGTTCCCCTCCAGCTCCGCGGCCAGGAAGAGGTCGCAGGCCGCGCGCGGGAACTCGGGGGAGGCTCGCGAGCCCATGAACTCGCGCAGGTCGAGGCGGCGGGGGGACTGGTCGACGAAGAGCAGGCCCAGCCCGAGGGCGAGCGCCGGGAGCGCGGCGTGCAGCGCTCGCTCGGGTCGGGAGGAGCGGGGCAGGGCGGCCAGGGTCAGGAGGGGGAAGAACCACAGCCAGGAGAAGCGGAGCGCGTAGAAGCCGGCCGCTGCGCCGACCAGGCCGAAGCCGAGCAGGCGCGGGTCGAGCTCGCTCAGGGTCTGACGGGGGCGCCAGAGCAGGCGCCCGACGAGGGCCAGCGCGGTCGCGATCACGCACCACGCGACGACGAGGGTCACCGGCAGGTGGCGCGGGTCGAAGGTCAGGGTGAAGGGGTCGTAGCGCCCCCACTCGTCGGTGATGAGCTTGGCCACGCCCAGGTCCATGAAGGCGTAGCTCCACAAGAGGAGGTGGTTGGGGGAGGCGAGGGTCGCCGCGAAGAGGAGCGGGACTCCCGCCAGGGGCAGGCGCGGCTGAGGGACCTCGTCTCCCAGGCGGCGCTGGAGCGCGGCGCCGAGGCGCTCGCTCAGGACCGCGCCCACGTAGAACAAGAAGCCCAGCAGCCCCACCGCGTGGCAGTTGACCCACAGCACCTGGAGCCCGCAGAACAGGGCCAGGCGCCGGCGCGAGACGGGCTCGCGGACGAAGTAGAGTCCGCGCGCGAACACGAAGAAGAACAGGATCGAGAGCAGGTGCGGGCGGACCTCGGTCACGCGCAGCCAGCTGCCGACCCCGAGCAGGGTCAGGACCGCCAGCGCCGCGGCGGGCTTGGCCCCGGCTTGGCGGAGGAGGGCCGCGGCCGCGGCCAGGATCGCGAGGCCCAGGCCGGCCGCGCAGGCCCGCACCAGGGGCAGGCCTCCCAGCGCGTCGCACGACCCGACCAGGAGCTGGAACACCCAAGCCTGCAAGACCCAGGTTCGGCCCGCGGTGGTGTGGGCGAAGGGGTCGACCGAGACCAGGCCGCCCTGCTCGAGGAAGTAGCGCCCCGAGGCGACGTGCCAGAACAGGTCTGCGGTGCGCGGCGGCGAGGCGAGGTAGGCGAGCAGCAGCCCCCACACCAGCGCGCAGGCCGTCAACGCTAGCGCGACCTGAGCCAGGTCGATCAGGCGCCCCGCCGAGCCCGCTGGGGCGGGGCCGGGGGAGGCGCTGTCGTCGGGAGGCTCGCCTGGGGGCGGGGCCTCGGGGTCAGCTTCCATGCAGCTCGAGCAGCTTGGCCTTGGTCGCGTCGTCGAGCTGCCCGCTGGTCTCGAGGCCGGCCGCGCGCTGGAAGGCCTCCAGGCGCTGGCGGGTGACCGCGCCCGCCTGGCCGTCCTCCTCGCCGCAGTGGTAGCCCAGGTTGTTGAGCCGCTGCTGGAGCCCGCTCGTGTCCTCTGGGGGCGCGAGCCCGCCCAGGCTGAGCAGATAGTGCTGCTCGTCCTCGCTGCCCTCGTCGATCCACACCTCCGCCTCGCTGGCGTCGGCGGCGAGGGCCTCCCGCAGCGCGCCCTCGTCGTCGAGGGTCCCGCTCCGCTCGTCCTGGCCGTCGATCACGAGCCGATAGGCGGCGCCCGCCAGGGGCTCGCCGTGGCGCTGGAAGGCCAGCTCGAACACCTGCTGCAGGCGGACCTCGTAGCGCTTGTTGGTCTTGAGCGTCAGGCAGGCGCTCGGCTGGCCCTCGAACTCGACCTCGCCGCGCTGCTCGGGCTCGGGCTCGACGGAGTGCACGTCGTCGGGGGCCGTGCGCGGGAGGATCAGCTCGTAGGTCCCCGCCGCGGGGGCCGGCTCCTTGGCGTAGCCGTATTCGTCGACCTGACCCTCGCGGCGCGACCCGTCGGGGAAGCGGACCTCGTAGCGGGCCTGGGCGAGGGGCTCTTCGTCGGCGGCGTCCAGGAGGGCGAACTTGGCGACCGGCCGGCGCGTGACCTTGAAGGAGCGGGTCACGTTGAACTCGATCGTCCAGTTCTCCTTGGAGATCCCGCAGTCGGGGCAGAGGTGGTCGTCGTTGATCGTGTGACCGCAGTGGTCCCAGGGCATGGGAGGCCTCCTGCCCGACAGCTTAGCGAGCTGCCCGCGGAGCGTCAGAGGCGGGCGGCGAGCTCGGCCAGCTTGTCCGCCACGGCCTGGGCCGAGGGAGGGCGATCGTCGGGGTCCTTCTCCAGCAGGCGAGCCGCCAGCCGGGCCACGTCCTTGGGGCAGGCGGGGACCAGGCGGTGCAGGGGCGGCGGGTCGTCCTCGAAGAGCTGCTGGAGGAGCTCGGGGCCGGCGGGGAAGGGCGGCCGGCCCGCGATCAGGTGGAACAGGGTCGCGCCCAGGCTGTAGAGGTCGCTGCTGGGGCTGACGCGCTTGGCGTCCTCGGCCTGCTCGGGCGCGACGTAGGTGATCGTGCCGATCCCGGTCCCGGTCGCCGTCAGGCCGCCCAGCGAGTCCGCCGCCAGTCGCTTGGCGATCCCGAAGTCGGCCAGGCGGGCCAGTCCGCTGCGGCGGTCCAGCAGCACGTTGGCGGGTTTGACGTCGCGATGCACCACCCCGCAGGCGTGGGCCGCCGCCAGGCCACGCGCGATGTGCTCGGCCCAGCGCAGCGCCTCGGCCAGGGGCGGCGGCCCCTGCTCGAGGCGCGCGTCGAGGGGGAGGCCGTCCACGAGCTCCATCACGAGGAAGAGCGTGCCCTGCTCCTCGCGCGCCTCGTAGGTCTGGACCACGTAGGGAGAGTCGATCCGCACCCGGGCCTCGCGCAGGAAGCGCGTCCGCGCCGCGGCGTCGCCCTCCAGCCGCTGGGCCAGGACCTTGATCGCGACCTCCCGCCCGCTCGCCCGGTGGCGCGCCGCGAACACCGCTCCGCTCGCGCCGCGCCCCAGCTCGCGGAGCTGCTCGTAGTCCTCGCGCACGCTGGGGGGGCCGCCGCTGATCTGGATCGTGTGCGCCCCGATCCGCAGCGTGGCCGGACCCGCCAGGCGGACGACGCTCCGCGGCGCGAGCGCGTGCCCCTCCAGCAGGGTCCCGTTGCGGCTGCCGAGGTCGCTGACCGAGACCCCCTCGGCGTCGCGCTCGATCGCGAGGTGGTGGCGCGAGGCCTTGGCGTCAGCGAGCTGGATCGTGGCGTCCAGGCCGCGGCCCAGGATCAGCCGGGCTCCCGGCTCCAGGGGCCGCTTGGCGACGACTCGTTGGTCGCACAGAATGGTGAGCACGATCGGGCGCACGCCCGCAGGGTAGCGGTCACGACGCCCTGCGGCGAGGTGAGCCGAGCTCCGATTGGATGCTCCCGAGTCACCCCGGGGAGGTGTGGCGAGGTGACCCAGTGTCCCTTTCTGCCCCAGGGCGGGCCGCCACGAGTGTGGCGGCCCGCTACGGGGCGAGGCGCCTACTGGAGCTCGTAGTACTCGCTCAGCTCCTCGTCGAGGCGGTCGGCGTCTGCGCCGAGGGCGCCGAGGAAGCGCGCGCGTCCGCCGCCGGTGTCGACCTCGAAGGCCACCAGGTGGCGCGCGTAGTAGCTGACCTTGTCGGCTGAGTTCGCGTAGAGCGGCGCCTCCTGGAGCATTCCGCTCCGCCCGATCAGGCTGCAGCGCGGGCCGAGCCCGAACACGAGCACCTTCTTCCCGGCGGGGGGGAGGGTGGCCTCGTTGGGGTAGAAGTGCTGGAGGATCGCCGTCGCGTCGCCTTCGGCGGGGTGGTTCAAGGTCGCGACCGTGGCCCCGACCCCCAGCGTGCGCGAGGTCTGGAACACGTCGCTGGGGAAGCCGCTGGCCAGGCCGCCGCCGGCGTCGACTTCGAACAGGGACGTGATCCCCATCCGGTTGAGCGAGCGGAGCTCGCTGGCGCTGGCGATCGTGGTCGTGGTCAGCTTGGTCGGCGAGGCGCCGCCGAGGCCGCCGATCAGCTGGGGGTCGAGTCCGGCGTAGAGCTGCGGCGAGCCGCCGTTGTCGTCGATCAGCGAGTCGAAGCCGTCCGGGTAGTGGTTGTTGGTCACCACGTAGGTCTGAATCATGCGGCTGATCCCAGCCATGGAGCTGGCTGAGACGCCCTTGTTGGCGCGCAGCTGCAGCACGTCGAGCTTGACGAGGATCCCGCCCGCGAGGATCGCGAGGATCGAGAGCACGACGACGAGCTCGAGCAGGGTGAAGGCGCGCGCTGCGCGTCGAGAGTACGAACGAAGAGCCATGGAATGCACGCTGGTGCCTCCAGATCGGTTTGGGTGAAGCGATTCGCCGCGCGGCGCCCGGCGGCCAGAGGCTCCCCTCGCAAGGCCGCGACCCGCGCGCTAACTCCCCCTTCGTGGGGGTGATCGCGCTCGCTCCAGCGTGGATGAACCTGCGTCACTCGGGGCGCTAAGTGGCTGATTTGGGAGTCGCTTGGAATCTGGCTCCTGATTCGCCGAGAATCAGCGCCAGCCGCGGGGCCAGATCGTCCTGGGCTAGAGGGAGGCGAGGATGTCCAGACGAGGTGGCTGCGGGTTCGGGTCGGCGGGCATGCCCGAGCCGGCCAACGAGGGCCGGCGGGCCGTGGGCCGCAAGGGGCGGAGCACGATCAACGCCCACCGGGTGCGCTTCGGGCTCAACAGCCCCGCGATCCCCGTCGGCGGCGGGGCCGCTCGCAAGCGGGAGCTGGGGGCCTCGACCGTGAGCGGGCAGCTCGGCGGCGGGCTGAGCGCGAGCGCTGGCGCCTCGGCGCCGGGGGCCGCCGGCGCGGCCCAGGCGGGGGTGAGCATGAGCAGCTCGGGCGCCGCCGGCGCCCTGGTGTGCGGCGCCGTGGCGGGGAGCGCCTGGTGAGCGGCGACGAGCTCCCGGCCCACGCGGCCCCCTTCGCCCTCGAGCTGCCCGAGGGGACCCGCGACGCCTCGACCTGGTGCTTCGTGCTCCCGGGCGAGCGCTCCTTCAGCCCCTCGGTCGTGATCAAGCGCGACGACCTGCCCGAGGACCAGAGCCCGCTGGCCTACCTGGTCGCCCAGGCGGCCCAGCTCGCCGAGCAGCTGCCCGGCTTCGAGCTGCTCGCGGAGCCGAGTCAGCCCGAGGAGGGGCCGCCCAGCTGCCGCGTGCGCTGGGGCGGCGACCCCCAGAGCTACGTGCAGACCTTGCGCGTGCAGCCCCTCGGCGAGCGCGAGGTGCTCCTGGTGACCGCGACCGCTCAGCCCGACGCGACCGAGGACGCCCTCGCGCAGCTCGAGGCCGTCGCGAGCTCGGTGGTGGCTCGCCCGCCCGAGGAGCCGGCTGAGGAGGGGGCGTGAGCCTCTCGGAGCGCGCCCAGGAGCTGCTCCCCGAGCGGGTGTGGCTGGCGGAGGACCGGGTCGTCCCCCACGGCGTCGACACCAGCGACGGCTACAACTACGACCTGGCCCTGCACACGGCGACCGGCAGCAGCCGCGGGGTGCTGGTGGTCAAGGCGGTCCTGCAGTTCAACTTCATCGGGCGCGACGACCTCGACTGGGACGGCTACGCGCGCGACGTGCTCATGACCCACCGGATCAGCTACGGCCCCGACGACTACCTCAAGGCCATGACCCACCGCGTGGCGACCTTCGCCTACGACGAGGAGACCGGCAACGACTGGGAGGACGGCGACACCAGCCGCACGACCGAGGCCTACCGGACCTGGTATCGCAGCGACGAGGGGCGGACCGCCGCTCGCGCGCACGCCCAGAACTGGTCCCGCCAGGAGAAGCGCAACTTCATGTATCAGTGGCGCCGCCTGATCCAGCGCCACTGGGAGCTGAAGTTCAAGATCCGCAAGGAGGCGGGCAGCGCGGCCCTGAGCGAGATCGACGTCGTCTACGACGTGCGCACGACCTGGGACGAGACCTGGAGCGACCACTACCAGATCAACGCGATCAACGTCGGCGAGACCCCCGACCGCGACGGCCTCGGCCCGCGCAGCGCCGTCTCGCGCCGGCTGGGCCAGGCCTACATCGACAACCGCGACATCCACCGCCGCTCCGACAACCAGCAGATCGGCTGCGTGCACGAGTACGGGCACATGCAGGGGCTGCCGGACGAATACCCCGCCGACTCGGCCTGGGCGGGCGACGACCCCAGCGTCATGAACGGCGGGATGGACATTCGCCCGCGCCACTACACCCCCCTGGCGGACTGGGTCTCGCGCAAGGTCACCGAGTGGTTCGAGCGGCGCACCAGCGTCGCGACACCCTCGGAGTACTACGTCGAGGGGAGCGACGGGCGGAAGTGGACGATCGCCAACGCGGGGATCTACGAGGGGACCAACCTCGAGCGCGGCAATCGCTGGTTCTGGGAGTAGCTCTCGCAAACCGCGATCGCTGCCGAGCCTGAGGACGAAGCAGGAAGGGCTGTCGCTGACTGCGACAGCTCCTTCGCGTTCCTGGGAGGGAATGGAGAAAACTGGAAAACGAGAAAGCGCGGTGACTGCTCTGGGGAGTGGCCTTCTGCGAGCTTTCGAGTTTTCTCCGTTCAAGACTCGATTCGGAGGGAGCTGTCGCTGACTGCGACAGCTCCTCTCCTGATTCAATTCGGGTAGCCCCGAGCTGTGTGAGTCGTCAGACGGGCACGGGCATGAGTCGGCTACCAGCGGCGGTGGTAGGCCCAGGCCTCCAGCGTGAGCGCGATCAAGGCGAAGAGCGCGAAGAAGCGGCCGACCTCGAAGGGGCGCTTGCGCTCCGGGACGCCCTCGACCTGGGGGGCGTCGGTCTCGAGCCGCTGGGCGGGCGCGATCTCGCCCTCCGCGGGGTCGGCGAGGTTGACCCCGAAGTCGACCCAGTAGTCTCCGGCCCGGAGCCGGTAGTGACCGACCCGCGTCAGGCCGTCCACCGCGACGTGTCCGGCGCGGGCGGTGAGCGAGCGCTCCTCGCCGTCGGGGCCGCGCAGCTCGGCTTGGTGCACCTCGCGCGCGACCGCCACGCTCAGCGGCGCGCCCGCGAGCACCCCGCCGGGGGGGAGCTCGGCGCGCTCGACGGCGGCCTCGAGCACGTTGCGGACGAAGATCGGGAACGAGGCCTTGAGCGGCCAGGCGCTCTGGTGGGGGTCGAAGGCGAGCACGATCCGGCGGGCCTGGCCTTCGCGGTAGCTGGCGGCGAGGACCAGGGGCTGACCCTCGGCGTCTTGCCCCTGGACCAGGACCTTGGCGCCGGCCGCCAGGGTCAGGGGGCGGGCGCTGGCCAGCTCGCGCTCGAGGTCGCCCAGCTCGAGGAAGCGCAGCGCCGGATCGGTCCGATCCCAGGCGGTCAGGCGGGGGCGGAGGACCTCGGGGCCGGGCGTCAGCGGGCCGACCTGCTCGCTGGGCTGGACCAGGATCGCGTCCCGGGGCGGGAGGCGCGCGGGCGGGCGCCCCTCGACCACGACCAGGCGCAAGGAGGGGTCGTCGCCGCCGGGGGGGAGGGGCTCGATCCGCGCGCCCGCCGCCAGCAGGGCGCGCTCCCAGGCAGGGGCCGGGCCTTCGCTCAGGAGCGCGATCCGCGGGCGCAGGTCGGCGGGCACGACCAGGTAGGCCACGTCGTCGAGGGGGAAGGGGTCGAGCTCGCCTCCGGCGGCGAGGGGGAGCAGGCGGACCTCGATCGGCCCCGGCTCGAGGCGCTCCTCGAAGGTCACCCCGGCTTCGCCCCGCGGGGGGAGCTCCACGCGTCGGGCGGCCAGGGTCCGCTCGCCGCGGCGGAGGGCGACCAGGACCTGGCGCGGCTCCGCGGCGTGGCTGCGCACGCTCACGAAGACCTGCCAGGCCGCCGGGCCGCCCTCTCCAGCGCGGCCGGCGGGGCGGAGGTCGCGCGCCACGATCCCGAGGTCGTCGCCGCGGCTGCCGAAGCGCACGTAGCGCAGCGGGCCGCCGAGGGACACCGGGGGCGGGGGCGGGCCGCCGCCGTCGCTGAGGAGCACGACCTCCGGGGTCTTGCCGACCGACTCCACCAGCTGCGCGGCCAGGAGCAGGCCCTCGGCCAGGTTGGTCCCGAAGTGGCGGGGGGCGAGCCCGGCGAGGCCGGCGCGCAGGGCCGACTCGTCGGCGGTCAGGGGGACGACCAGGCGCGCGCTGCGGTCGACCGCGATCAGCGCGGCCTCGTCGCCGCGCCCGAGACCCGAGATCAGCTCCTCCGCCGCGGCGCGGGCCGCCGCGAAGCGCGCCTGCCCCTCGTGATCGCTGGCCTCCATGCTGGCCGAGGTGTCCAGGACCAGCACCAGGGCCCGCCCCTCGCGCACGTCGGCTTGCACGACCGGCTCGGCGCGGCCGAAGCTCAGCAGTGCCAGCGCGACCAGGACCAGGACCAGGACCAGGTTGCGGCGCAGCCGCTTGAAGGGGCTCGAGGCCTGCTGCTCGAGGCTGATCGCCTGCCAGAACAGGAGGCTGCCCACGGGGCGGCGCGGGCGGCGCGCCTTGAGCATGAAGAGCGCCAGGATCGGCAGGACCAGCAGCCCGAGCAGGGCGCCGAGGGGGGCCGCGAAGCGGACCTGGCCGAGCCAGGCGAAGAGGAGCAGGGGGAGCGCGACCAGCGCGCTCAGGATCCCGCCGGTCGCCAGGGAGGCGGCCAGGTCGCGTCGCGCTTCGCTCACGACGCGGCCCTCAGCGCAGCAGCTCGCTCTGGCGCAGGGCGCCGAGGACGAGCTCGTCGACGGGGACGTCGGTCCGGGCCACGGCGTAGCCGATCCCGTGGCGGCGGCAGTGGCTGGAGACCTCCTCCTGGAAGGCCGCGAAGGCGGCCCGGTAGGCGCGGACGGCGGGCTGGTCGAGGGAGACCGTGGCCAGCTCGCCGGTCTCGACGTCCTCGAGCTCGACGTCCTCGCCCACCTCGGGCTCGGCCTCGTCGGGCGCGATCACGTGCAGGACGTGGGGCTCGTAGCCCGAGTAGCGCAGCCGCTCGAGGGGGGCCGAGACGCCGGCCGGGTCGAGGAGGTCGGAGATCAGCAGCACGACGCCGGGCGAAGGCGAGCGGGCGAGGAAGCTCTGGATCGAGCGGGTGAGGGAGGTCTGGCCTGCGGCGGCGCTGTCCTCGCCGAGGTGGCGCAGCAGGCGGCTCAGCCCGTGGCGTCCCCGCAGCGGGCCGAAGGGCCGGCCCGCCTGCCCGCCGCGCACGACGCGCAGGGAGACCCGGTCGCCGGCGGAGAGGGCCACGTAGGCGAGGGCGACCGCCAGCTGGCGCGCGAAGGGCAGCTTGGGCGGGCGGCCCGTCTCCATGGACTTGCTCTGGTCGAGGAGGACGTGGACGCAGAGGTCCTGCTCCTCGACGTAGAGCTTGAGGAACATCTGCTCCAGGCGGGCGTAGGCGTACCAGTCGATCCGGCGGGTGTCGTCGCCGGGCGAGTAGCGTCGGTAGTCCGAGAACTCGACCGAGCCGCCGTGGCGCTTGCTGCGCCGCTCGCCCTGGCCGACGCCCTTGAGGCTCTTGCGCGCGACGATCGCGAGGCGCTCCAGGCGGCGAAGGAAGTCCGGGTCCAGCACCCGGGCATCCTAAGCGCTGGAACCTCAGGGGTCCCCTTCAGGATCGATCCCTCGGCGGCGGGCTCTCCCGCGCGCAGCTATGGTGCCGGTCGGAGGGATCCATGGGACGTTGGACGTGGGCGACGCTATCGGGCGCGCTCTTGCTCGGAGCCAGCGCTTGGCTGGCGCAGGCGCAGGACGGACCCCCCCCTCGTGGTCCCGGCGGAGGTCCGCCTCCGCACGGGCCCCCTCCTCGGGGCGGCCCGCCCCCGCGTCGTGGCCCAGGCGG
>CALDQK010000064.1 GCA_937911525.1 uncultured bacterium | reverse complement strand
GGCGAGGCCGCGGTCGACGTCTACTACCACCACAACTCGATCGGCTCGGTCATGGCGGTGACCAACGCCTCGGGCACGGTGGTCGAGAGCTACTCCTACAAGCCCTACGGCGCCGTCACGATCAAGGACCACAACGGCAGCGAGATCAGCGCAACTCGGATCGAGCAGCCGTGGATGTTCACGGGTCGAAGGCTCGACTTCGAGGAGGGAGGATCCCTCTACTACTACCGGCTGCGCTACTACGACCCGGAGGCGGGGCGGTTCATTAGCCGCGATCCGCTGGGCATGTGGGGCGACGCGGGACAGCGTGGCAATCCCCAAAACTACTGCGGAAACAACCCAGTCAACCGCATTGATCCCTACGGAGACTGGAGCCCCCCAAACTCAGAGATGCACGTTGAAGGAGGGGATATCTCTCCAAGGGAACAGGCTGATCTATACAACTCATACGCGAGCGGTTCGGAAGCCGACCAGGCCAGGTACGACTACTGGAGGACGCTGGCAGGTGCTGCCTACGATCGGTGGACGCGGGGCGTCAAGGGTGACCCTAACGCCCGCGCGGACTTCGTTACCGCGACTTGTCCCGTGGTCAATGACATCCGGGACGCTGCTGAGCTTTGGTATGGATTCGACCTCTTCACTGGAGAGCCGCTGGACTACTGGGACTACGCCCTCACTGCCGGGGGTCTGGTTCTTGGCTCTGGTAGCTACTACCGCAGCATCAGAAGGAAGCTATTCGGCCCCAAGCGCGTGCGTGGGGACGGAGATTGGTTCGACCCATTCGACTCAAGTGGTGACTGGATGCACGACTACGAGCCACCGATCAAGAGTCGGCGACCAAGAAACGCAGGGGATGTCGCCAAGAATGATGCCGTCGGAAGCGACATTGATGCGGGTAGTCATGGCAATGGACCTCAAAACAGCACCGGTGGCCGAACGATCCCGAACTCCGAGCTTGAGCCGCCGACGAAGCGTGGCAACGCACCAACCGGTGGTGACGGGAAGCCAGTCGAGTTACACCACCGGGATCAGACTCACAGCGGACCCCTGGACGAGATGTCCAGACGAGAGCACCGCGGTCCTGTAAACTATGGCGACAACCACCACAACACTGGTCAGAGCCCAAGCCAGATTGACCGTTCGCAGTTCGACCGAGAGAGGCGTGAGTACTGGAACCAGCAATGGGACTCGGGCCGGTGGGCCGAGTAGGGAAGTGATAGCTCGCTCGTATGAATCTATTCGCTGAGCACCCAGAAAAAGACATCGTTGCTGTCTTCGAGGACAACGGTCGGGTGGCTTACGCCTATCTGCGCAAGACAGGAAGGATTGTTGGCGACGTCTGGCTCTACAACTCACGCTCCACGCCTATCGAACCCGAATGGTCCAACCCTGCGAACATGCCCTTCCTAAATCCGGCAAAATTCGTCAAGCAAGGTGTCTGCCTGACGGCCCCAGCAGGGGCTGAGGACGTTGCGTTCAGGTGGATCGATCAGGAAGAAGGCACGCTGGTAGTCGTCTTGTTAAGAGGGCAAGAAATCGGAGTTATTGGAGAGGGCACGCAGCCCGGTTGGGCCTATCTGGCTAGTAAGGATGGTCCGTGTGCTAAGGCGATGGACGGTCTGCCGGCCGCTTTCTTTCACTTCGACAGTGACCGGGTCACAGATACGCCAGCGCAGTGTCTGAGTTGAGCCCGCACGAGTTCCTGCGTTCAAACCCCACCGCTTCCCCAAAGGAGGTCATGAGGGCTTGCGGTTGCTCCCGTCGAGCTGTGCGCCATGCTCGGGAGCAGCTTCGTTTGGAGGAAGGTAGTGTCCCGAGCTACGCCAAGCACCTTCTGGTGGTCTCGGCGCTTCTCGTGCTCGCCACCTACAGTCTCTGGTCCACGAGCAGTCCCAAGCAGTCTCCCATTACGAGTAAGCAGGTTCAGGCGCAGGAGGCTGCGATTTACAGCGCCCTCGACGCTCGTGACGCCTCTCAGGCCAACAGGATCGTTGGACACCTCGCCAGCCCAGAGGAGAGCCTGCGCCTGGCCGCGCTGCGCTTCGTTGCGACTGTCCAACCCGAGCCTTTCCTGGCCCGCCTCCTTCCCCTCGTAGACGACGAGAGTGAGCGCGTGCGAGCCGCAGCGGTGCAGCTGCTCGGTCGGGTAAAGCCTGAAGAGGGGGCTACTCAGCGCACCGTCACGGACAAGCTCGTAGCGGTCCTCGTGGACGAGAACCGCAAGCTTGCCGAGCGCGTCCTGGCCGTGTCGGGGCTCAAGCTGCGCAGGCCGCACGACCTGCGGGCGTTGCTGCCAGTGTTAGACGAAGCGCGGCTTTCTGCTCAGGTCGTGGCGCTGCTGGTGGATTGGTCGGGCAGGACGGTGACGGCGGCGGAGGGCGAGAGCCTTCGTTCGGCTTGGGAACGCGAGCTTGGAGCGAATGGATGAGGCTCCGTCACCTCGCCGCTGCGCTGACCGCTCTCTTACTGATCAGTGTCGTGAGCGCGAAGCCACAGCAAGCGGAGCGTGCTGCAAAGCAGCCCACCGTCGCAACCCTAGGGAGCCATAGTCTCTGGAAGGGTCAACGGGTCTACGTCGCTGCCATAGCCAACGGCAAACCCGTGATACAGCCACGAAGCAAGTGGTCGCTTGACGTCCAGCGCGACGGACCTTGGCTTCGAGTCAAAGGCTTCGACTTCGGCGTTTCGGTGTGGATCGACCCAACCAAAGCACGGTTGCGAATCGCGGACGTGGACTTTGCAACACGACCAGTTTCAGGTGTGAGCCCACTGTTTAGCGCGAGGTTTATCGGTTTCGCCTTCGAGCAGCAAGACAAGGGTGCTCGCTGCTTTGGAAAGGGCAGCGTCTTGGCTTTGGACGACGGTCGGATCGCCTTCGACTTCGACAAACTCTTCCTTCTAGGCCAGCGCTGTCGCGAATATGGCTGGGTTCGGGCTGTGCCGAAGAAGAAGGACCCGCGCTACGGCGACCGAGTTCTGAGGGACTGGTAGGAGTGAGCTTGAAGCGGACCAAGATCAGCCACGTTCGGCTCGCTGCGTTCTCGGGAATCGCGGCAGCCCTGCTCGCTGTGCCCCTGGCCGCGGTGCTGACTTCGAGCGAGCCCACAGGAGCCCCTGAGCAGCCTCAAGGCGTCGTGGCGCGGGCCGAGCTGGTTCAGGCCCACAGGAGCGCCGACAGTGCGTCTCACAGGGTCAACCTGCCTGGGCCCGAGGCTCAGGGTCCTGCGGCGAAGCGGGAGCGCGTGCGCGTTCTGGCTTCGCTCTCTACTGACAAGCTCATCGGCGTCGCCAAGGGCGGGGATCAGGTCGAGCGGCTCGCCGCCGTGAATCTGCTCTGGGTCCGGGGTGAGCGCCAGCAGGTGGAGAGGCTGGCTGCTCGGGATCGGGTGCTGACAGCGAAGGTGGCGGCGCTGCGGAAGGCAGGGCGATAGCTCATAGCGCGCGCCCCCGCTGGTGTAACCAAGAGGGTTGGGGCGGCTTCAGCGGGCGGATCGGGCCCTATGGGCATTCACCGGATGGGATCCGACTCGCTCGCTTCGGGGGTGGACTCAGTGCGCGAGGAGTCCGAGGCGAGAGGTTCTTCCCAAGGCAGCCGCTCCGGCCACCCAAACGAGAGAGCGCCGGTAGCGACTCGTGGGACAGCTCGCCGGCCAGACCTCGACCGCCACGAGCTGACTCGTGCTTCGTCGATCGTGATTGCGCTCACTGGCTACGGATCCCATGTGCACTCGTTGAGGATCGCAGGCGGCAACTCCTCTCGTAGCAGGTGCCCAAAGAGGCAGTTCGGACAGTCGCCTTGGCTGGGCGGCAGCTCTTCGGAGGCGGAGCTCTCGTCGGCGTCCTCGTCTTCCTCAACGCTCAGCAGAGTGCGGGCACGGGCCAGCTTGGTGCGCAGGTTCGAGCTGGCGAAGAGCCCGAAGTGGCGGACGCGCACAAAGCCCTTGGGCGGGACGTGCTGAAGGAAGCGCCGCAGGAACTCCAGCGGGCGGAAACGCACCGGGCCTCTGCGGGTCCGCAGGCTCACGCGCTCGGGCCTCACGTCCAGCAGCCGGCGGTTGGTCAGGCCGACTCGGTGCGTGTAGCGTCCGAGGTAGCGGTAGAGCTGCTTGACGCCCGCGAACGGACGCTTGGCGTAGACCACCCAGTCGGTGTCGTAGAGCGCAGGCTTCAGGTCGACGAGCCGCTCGCTGTTTGGCTCGAGCTTCCCGTCTCGCTCGGCCCGCTCCAGGCGCCGCACGAAGCGGGCGCGAAAGCGACGGCTCAACACCTTGACCGGCAGCAGGTAGCGCGAGCCCCAGCGGCTCGGCACCCAACGCGACCCGCCCTTGGCGAGTCCTCCGGCGGTGACGATCAGGTGGGCGTGGGGGTGATAGTGGAGCGAGCTGGTCCAGGTGTGGAGCACCGCGGTCACGCCCACCTCGGCTCCCAGCCAGCGCGGGTCCTTGCCCAGCTGGACCACGGTCCGGGCTGCCGTGTTGAGCAGCAGGTTGTAGACGACCGCAGGGTTGGCGGCGGCCAGCGGGCGCAGCGCCGCGGGCAGGGTGAACACGCAGTGGTAGTAGGGGACGGGCAGCGCTCGTTCGGTCTGGCGGGCGATCCACTCCCGCTGCCGCTGGCCCTGGCATTTGGGGCAGGCCCGGTGCCGGCAGCTGTTGTAGGAGGGCTGGGTGTAGTCGCAGTGGG
>CALDQK010000063.1 GCA_937911525.1 uncultured bacterium | reverse complement strand
CGGATTTCCCATGTCATTATAGTAGCAACTACCGAGCGCCTCGCGCCGGCCGGCCTCTCGGCCATGGCTCGCGAGGTGGGCGACCTGCTCGAAGGGCTCGAGCGACGGATCGCCTCGATGCAGCGGGAGCGCGACGCGCGTCGGCTGCGCCAGATCGAGGAGCGCTCCGACCGGGCCAAGGCCCTCGCCGAGGAGGCTCGCCAGGTGTCGAGCGAGATCTCGGCCCTCGAGCTGCGCGCGGCCCGACTCCGCGCGCGCGAGATCCCGACCGAGGAGGCGGATCGGACCCTGCGCGAGGCGCGCCTGGCCTTCGCCCGCGTCCAGGACGCCCTCGGCCTGCAGGCCGGGCAGCAGCGCCCAGACTTCGACCCCAGCGCCGCCGCGGACGCGCTCTCACGCACCCGCCAGCGCCTGGCCGAGGCGGCGATCTCGCTGGACGAGATCGAGCGGGCGCGCGAGCAGTTCGCCGGCCAGCTCTCGGCTGCCCAGAGCAAGCTGCAGCGCCTCGAGGCCAAGATCGAGGAGGCCGTCGCCGACAAGCAGCACTCCAACTCGGAGCTGCGGCGCCTGCGCGATCAAGTGCGCCTGGCTCGCCGGGCTCTGATCGAGGGCGAGCGCGACTACGGCGAGCGGCGACCCGTCGAGGCGCTGCGCAACATCGAGCGGGCCAGCGCGGAGCTCGCCGCCCTCGAGCGCGCGTTGGTCCCTCCCGCCGAGCCCGCCGCGGCGCCGCCGGTCGAGTCCGGCTCTGGCGTGTGGGTCGCGGCGCTCGCGGTCTTGTTCGGGCTGCCCCTGCTGATCGTGCTCCTCGGGCACCTCGTGCACTTCCTCCGCCGGAGCGAGCTGCTCGATCAGGCCGAGGAGCAGCGCGAGTCGACGCAGCGCCTCGCGAGCGCCCTGCGCGAAGAGGTGTTGGCGCTGCGCAAGCTCTACCTGCAGGCGCTCAAGCCGCCCGGCGTGGTCGTGCCCGAGACCCTCCTCCCGCAGCCGCCTCCGGTCCCCCGCCGCTTCCGAGGCGTGACGGGGAACCACCTGGCCGAGGCCCAGGCCCAAATGGAGGACCTGCACTCCCTGTGGCGGGGCCTCGAGATCTCGCTCTTCCGCCACGGCGTCGAGCGGAGCGAGGACGCCTTCTACGACTTGGGTCCTCTGCGCCGCTGCGTGCGGACCCTCAACGACGCCCCGGCGCGCAACCTGCCGGTCTCGCGGATTCGCGCCTGCGCGAGCGCGCTGGAGCGGGTCGCTCGCAGCTCGGCCAGCGCCGAGGGGCTGCTGGAGGAGTGCGCGCACACGCTCCGCTCGGCGGACGCCTGGCTGGAGCACGTGCTCCAGGCGGGCTTCTCGAGCCACTCCTTTGACGACGATTACGCCGACCTGGTCGAGAAGGCCCTCGAGGCCGCGCTCCACGCGAGCGCGGATCCCGTGCGCAGCTGCCGCCTCGCGCAGCAGGCCGTGCGGATCGGCGAGGCGCTGGGCGAGAAGGTGCGGCGGACGCTCGAGGTCGCCGAGGCGCGGGCGGGGCTGATCGAGCGCCTCGACGACCCGGTCCCGCCGGGCGAGGACCCCAGCGAGCTCGAGGGGTGGGCCTGGGAGCTGATCGACCGTGTCGGACGCCACCTCGACGACGGCTCGCGGGATCAGGCGAAGCGAGAGCTCGAGCGGGCCTCCGCGCTCGCTGAGGACGCCGCCGCGATCACCCTCGGCGAGGCCCCTTTCAAGCCGGACTTCGACTCGCTGCGCGAGGAGCTCCACCAGGCGCACCTCGGGCTGAAGGAGCTCTCGGAGGGCTTCGCCCGCTCGTGCTGGGTGGACCTCGAGAGCGACCTCCATCGCGCGGCAGCGCGGATCGAGCTGCTGGGAGAGGGCGGCTCCGCGGCTTCGGCCCGGGTCGGCACGATCCAGCGCGCCTTCATGGCGATCAGCGTGCGGCAAATGGCCTTGCAGGGGCAGCGCGAGCGCGGCGCCAGCATGATCGAGGAGCTCGAGGCCCGCGTCGAAGGCCTGCGCAACTTCGTGGCGCGTGAGGAGCGGGCCGTCCCCTTCGACACGGCGGCGGCCGTCGAGGGGCTCGCCAACCGCCTGCGGCGCGCCCGCGCCAACGCTCACGGGCAGGAGCCCGCCGACTGGGAGGCGCTCCTGCTCGAGCTCTTCGCGATCGAGAAGGGGCTCGCCAGCCTGCGCGGCCAGGCCGGGGAGGACGTGCTGCGCTACCACCGCGCCTACGTGCTCAAGAAGTCGGTCAAGGACAAGGTGGCCACCGTCGAGCGGATCCTCTCCGACGAGCGGCGCGGCAAGCGGCCCGGCGCCCAGACGCGCCTCAGCGGGGCGCGCGCGGCGCACGAGGCGGCCGCCAAGCTGCTCGAGAGCGGAGACCACGTCCAGGCCATGCTCTGGCTGCAGGAGGGCGTGCGCGCCGCCTACGACGCTCAGGGGATCGGCCTCTTCCACGGCGGCCGCGAGCGGATCGCCGACCGCGGGATCCTCGGCGACGCGCAGTTCGCGATCCTGGTCGCGCTGCAGCGCCTCGGAGAGGCCAACCGCCTCTACCAGCTGGGGCTGACCGGCGACGCCGGGGCGGCCTGGGAGCTGCTCTCGGACGCGCGCGCGGCGCTCGCGGCCTACTCGCCGAGCAAGGCGCTGCAGCTGGCCGAGCAGGCGATGCAGGCTGCCAGCGAGGCGATCGTGGCGGGGCGGCTCAAGCTGATCAAGGCCGAGGACGACGAGCGCCTGGCCAAGGTCGGTGAGGCCGAGGTCTACAGCGCGGCGCGCGCCCGCGGGAACGAGCTGAGCCGGACCGCGGAGCGCCAGCGTCGGGCTCGCTACGAGATCCTGGCCCTCGACGAGGACCCCGACCTCGAGGAGGTCGAGGTGGACCTCGACGCCGAGGACGCCGAGGAGGAGGAGGCCCTCGATCAGGCGACGGAGGAGCCCGAGCCGAAGCCGAGCACGGTCAGCGGCTGGTCGGGCACCGGATCGGTGCCGCCAGGTGAGGACCCCTTCGCGGTCCCCTCCGCACCGCCGACCACCTCCGCCATGGAGACCGTGGCCCCGCAGCCTCCCCAGCCGGCTGAGGAGCCGGCGGAGGAGCCCGCCGCCGAGGAGCCGGCTGAGGAGCCCGTCGCCGAGGAGCCCGCCGCCGAGGAGCCCCCC
>CALDQK010000062.1 GCA_937911525.1 uncultured bacterium | reverse complement strand
CCCTTGAGCTCCTCCTCGAGGGCGGCCAGGGCCGCCAGCGAGTGGACGACGATCGCCGGCTGGCTGACGTCGGTCCGGGTCAGCTCCTCGTCGGGGCCCTCGAAGCTGATTCGCTTGAGGTCGAAGTCGACGGCGGCGTCGGCGCGGTCGTAGATGTCCTTGGCGGCGGCGTAGGTCTCGTAGAGATCCTTGCCCATACCCACGGTCTGGGCGCCCTGGCCGGCGAAGAGGAAAGCGATCTTGCTCATAGCGATAGTCCGTCCGTCCCTGGCGCTTACCAGCGGAGGAGGATCGAGCTCCAGCTCAGGCCGCCGCCGAAGGCGAGCATCAGGACCAGGTCGCCGCGCTCGAGCTTGCCGGCTCGGACGGCGTCGTCCAGGGCGATCGGCACGCTCGCGGCCGAGGTGTTGCCGACCGTCTCGATGTTCAGGAAGCACTTGTCGGTGCTGACCTTGGCCCGGGTGCAGGCGGCCTCGATGATCCGCATGTTGACCTGGTGAGGCACGATCAGCTTGAGGTCTTGGGGCGCGATCCCCGCGTCGTCGCAGGTCTCGGTGATCAGGGACGCGAAGGTCTTGACCGCGAAGCGGAAGGTCGCGCGACCCTCCATGAAGATCAGGTGCAGCTTCTCGTCGACGCTCTCGTGCGTGGTCGGGTAGCGCGAGCCGCCGCCCTTGAGCAGGAGCACCTCGTCGTCGCCGCGCAGGCCGTAGCGGCTGGCGAGCACGTCGCTCTCTCCGGCCGGGGCCGGCTGGAGCAGGGCCGCGCCCGCGCCGTCGGCGAAGATCACCGCCGTGGCGCGATCCGAGTGGTCCAGGACCTTGGTCATGGTCTCGGCGCCGACGACCAGGACGTTCTTGGCCGAGCCGGTGCGCACGTAGTTGGTGCCGACCGTCAGCGCGTGCACGAAGCCCGCGCAGGCCGAGCTGAGGTCGAAGCCGCCGGCCTTCTCGAGGTTCAGCCCTCGCTGGATCAGGCCCGCCGTGCTCGGCATCGGCATGTCCGGCGTCAGAGTCGCGCAGATCACGAAGTCGACGTCGGCCGGGTCGCAGCCCGCAGCCTCGAGGGCCCTGCGGCCGGCCGGGATCGCGAAGTCGCTGGTGGCCTCGTCCTCGCTGGCCCAGCGGCGCTCGCCGATCCCGGTCCGGGAGCGAATCCACTCGTCGCTGGTGTCGAGGCGCTTCTCGAGGTCCGCGTTGGTGACGACGCGCTCGGGCAGGCACGAGCCCGTGCCGGCGATGCGAACTCCGTGGAGGCTCAAGAGGGAACTCCCTTGGCGCTCAGCTCACCGAGGGCCTGCGCGATGTGCTCGTTGACCCCGCGCTGCGCGAAGTCGCGCGCGACCTCGATCGCGTGCTTGATCGCGCGGGCGTTGCTCCGACCGTGGGCGATGATCGCGCAGCCGTCGATCCCCAGCAGGGGCGCGCCGCCGTAGGTGCTGTAGTCGGTGAACTCCTTCAGCTTGCGCAGCGAGCCCGTCAGCGCGTCCGCGGGCAAGGCCGCCGCCGCGCCGCTGCTCAGCGCCTGCGCGAGGAAGCCCTCGAGCTGCTCCATTACGACCCGCGCCGCGCCCTCGGCCGACTTGAGGATCGTGTTGCCGACGAAGCCGTCGCAGACGACGACGTCCGCCTCGCCCTCGAAGATATGGTTGCCCTCGACGGCGCCCACGAAGTGGATCAGGCCAGCCTCGGCGGCTTCCTCGAGGAGCCCGCGCACGGCGCGCAGCTCGCTGCCGCCCTTGCTCTCCTCGGTGCCGATGTTGAGCAGGCCGACCCGCGGCTTCTCCACTCCCAGCACGTCGCGGCTGTAGGCGCTCGCCATGACCGCGTACTGCAGGTAGTGGACGGGCTTCATGTTGATGTTCGCGCCGACGTCGCACAGGACCGAGGTCCCTCCGCCCTTGCAGGGGAAGGAGACGGCGATCCCGGGTCGGTGCACGCCCTCGAGCAGGCGCGCGGCGAAGAGCGAAGCCGCGATCACGGCGCCGGTGTTCCCCGCCGAGACGATCGCGTCGACCTTCTGCTCGCGCAGCAGGCCGCCGCAGACCGCGATCGAAGAGCTCGGCTTGCGGCGGAGCGCCTTGGCGGGGTGCTCCTCCATCCCGATCACTTCGTCGGCCTCGACGAGGGTCACTCGCTCGGGCAGCTCTCCGTCCACGAAGGCGCGGACCTCGTCGGGCTTGCCGACCAGATACAGCTGCACGTCGGGGAAGGCTTCGGCCGCAGCCAGAGCCCCCTCGACGATCACCTTGGGCGCGCGGTCGCCGCCCATGGCGTCGACCGCGATCCGAATGGGATCGCTCACGAGTTACCTACGCTCGAGTTCGCCGTTTACTCGGCGAACTCGGCCTCTTCGACGTCGATCCAGGTCTTGCCCTTATAGAAGCCACAGACGCCGCAGATCGTGTGCGGGCGGCGGGAAGACCCGCAACGCTGGCAGGAACCGAGGTGATTGGCTTTCAGGGCGTCGTGGTTGCGACGCATGCGCACGCGGCTGTGCGACTTGCGCTTCTTTGGTGTGCCCACGGCAGTCTCTCCTGGGGTCCCCATGCTGGGACCCAAAGTCGCGGGATTATAGGGGGGCCTCGGATCCGGTCAACTCACACTTTGGCCGCGAAAGCGCTGATTTCGCGCGATTTCGCGTCCAGCGTCCAGGATCGGACGGGCGAGATCGAGAGGATTGGGGGCCTAGCCCGCCCCGCTGCCCCAGGAGCCGGTTGATTCTCAACGCCCCTGGGGGGTTACCAATATTTTTCGCTGGTGAAGTGACCGGGCTTGCGAGGGCGGTTGCGGCGCAGGCCCCGCTCCTCGAGGAGCGCGCGCAGGTCGCGGATCATGCCAGGGTTCCCGCACAGGAGCGCGTGGGCCCGCTCGTCGAGGGCGACCCCGGCCGCCTCCTCGAGGGCTCCGCTCTGCAGCGCGGCGGTGATCCGGCCCCCCAGCGCCCCCGCGGGTGGGTCCTCGCGGCTGACCAGCCCGATCCAGCTCAGGTCGAGGGCGGCGAGCTCGTCTCGATAGGCCAGGTGGCTGGCCTCGCGCACCCCGTGCACGACCACGACCTTGGCGAAGCGCTCGAGGGCCTCGCCCGCGCGGAGCATGCTCACGTAGGGGCCCAGGCCCGTGCCGGTCGCGATCAGCCACAGGACCTCGGCCTCGGGCACGCGCTCCAGGGTGAAGTGCCCCTGGGGGCGCGGGTCGAGCCAGAGCGAGTCCCCCTCGGCGAGGGCGAAGAGCCCCGGCGTGAGGGCGCCGCCCGCGACCTCGACCACGAAGGTCTCGAGGGGGGCGCCCGGCGCGGAGGAGAGCGAGTAGCTGCGCGAGACGCGCTCGCCCTCGACGTCGAGGGCCAGGTTCACGAACTGGCCGGGGGTGAAGTCGAAGGGCTCGGCCGCGAGGGTCAGGGTCCTGAGGCCGGGGGCCCACTCGCGCCAGGAGGCGACGGCAACGGGGACGGAGGTAGAGGTCATGAGGTCGGGGGGCTCAGGAGTCGATCCGCGGAGGCAGCGGGGGCGGAACCCCCTCGAGATCCTCCTCGATCCCCCTCCGCATGCGCCGATAGACCTCGCCCGGGTCGACCTCCGGCCGCGGAGCGAGGCCCCGCTCGGGGTCGATCGGCAGGACCGTGGGCGGGCGCCCGTCGGGGTGGATCAGGATCAAGGCGTCCTTGGTCGTGTAGTAGCTCGGCTCATAGTGCAGGCCGAGGGCCTTGTGGATCGGGTAGCGAGGGTCGGGGACCGAGAGGCCCTCGCTGAGCTGGTAGCGAGGCCAGAGCCCGCGCCGGCGCGGCAGCTTGCGCAGCCCCGGGTCCGCGTCGAGGAGCTCGTCTGCCTCGGGCAGGCCTGGGGCGCGACGGATCGCGGGCCCGCTGGCCCTCAGCTCCTGCGCCAGCGCGCGGCTGCCCGCGAAGGGAGGTCCCTGTGCCTGCGGACCCTGACGCGAAGGCGCGCTGGCGCAGCCGACGAAGGTCGCGAGGAGGAGCCAGCCGAGCTTGGAGGAGAGGCGCCGCACACCTGCGTTCTAGCGGGATCGAGCAGCTTCCGCACGAGATAGGGCGCGCCATTCCTCTGCGCTGGTGGGGATTCGCCGGACCTCGATCTGCTCCTGCCCGAAGAGGGCCAGCCGGTCGCCGCGAGGGCTGAGGGCCAGGCCTCGGGCGCCGTAGCCGAGCTCGGCTCGGAACAACTCCTCGCCGCTCGCGACCTCCCACACCGCGAAGCTGCCGAGGCGGTAGTCCTCGCTGGTGCCCGCCGAGTAGAGCAGGCGCCCCTCGGCGGCGAAGGCGGCCCCGAGCACGAAGTAGCGGTGCGCGATCGAGATCGAGCTCGAGAAGGCCGGCAGGTCGGCGGAGCGGTCGGGGATGTCGTAGGGCGTGCCCGAGGCGAAGGTCCGCGTCAGCTGGAGGGGCTGGACTCGAGCCAGGAAGAGCTGCCCCAGCCGGCCGCCGACGGCCGCCCACTCGCCGTCCGGCGAGAGCGCGAGGCAGAGGGCCTCCGAGAGCAGGTTCAGCCGGCCCACGGCCTCGGCGTCGGCGAGTCGCAGGAGGCGCAGCGAGGGGGTCGTGCCCTGGCCTCCCAGGCCGCGCCGCGTCCCGAACACCATGTGCTTGCCGTCGGGGGTCAGCTCGAAGCACGCGATCAGCTCGCGCATGAAGTAGGCCTCGGGCTGCTCGCCGGGCCGCCGCAGCTCGACCATGTTGTTGACCACCACCGCCGAGCCGGGTCGGTCGTAGCTGACCTTGACCCCGACCTCGACGCCGGTCCGGGCCTGAAGCCGCCCCATGTGCCAGCGGTTGTAGCCCTCTCGGCTCCGGATCAGCTCGCCAGCGGGCGAGACCACGTGCCAGCGGCTGCCGTCTACGAACCCGACCCCCAGGCTGCCCACGGGCGCGATCCCAGCCCGACCGTAGCGCACGTCACGGCTCCAGCTCTCCTCGCGCTCGAGGCCCCCCTCCCTCAGGCGCCAGAGGTTGACCAGCCCCGTGCCCGCGCCGCCGGTGAGCAGTCGCTCGTCGCTGAGGAAGCAGCCTCCGTCGTGCCGCTGGGCGGGCGCGCGGAGTGGAGTCTGCCAGCGGGCCTGCGCGATCAAGCCGCTCAGGCGCGCGCGCTCGGGGTGCCTCGGCGCCTGTCGCTCGAGCTCGAGCAGGCGCGCGAGGCGCCGCGCGGGGTCGGGCTCGCGCTCGAGCTCGCTCAAGGGGGGACGGACTGGCTGCGCGCTGGGAGTCGGAGTGGGCGTCGGCGGTGGCGGCTCGCCCGGCGCCGTTCGCCAGGCCAGGGCGCCCACGAGGAGGAAGAGCCCCAGGGTGACCAGGGCCAGGGCCCACACCGGCTGCTCGGCCCGCGCCTCGGCCGCGGCGCCCTGGAGCTCGCGCAGGGAAGCCCAGAGCGCGTCGGCGTCCGCCGGCCGCTGCGCGGGGTCGGGGGCGAGGGTCCTCGCCAGCAGCTCGTCCAGGGGGGCAGGCAGGGCCGGGTCCTGCTCGCGCAGGCGCGGGCGCTCGCCGTGCAGGATCGAGCTCACGACCTCGGGCATGGTCTCTCCCGCAGGCGCCGCGCTGGCGCCGCTGAAGAGCTCGAACAGGATCAAGCCCAGGGCGTAGACGTCCGCGCGGGCGTCGACCGAGCTCGAGTCGCGCACCTGCTCGGGCGCCATGTAGGAGACCGTCCCGACCAGGGCGCCGGTCCGGGTCAGGCGGGTGTCGCTCTCCACGCTCAGGGCGAGCCCGAGGTCGATCACGACGGGCCTGCCCTCGGGGGTGACCATCACGTTGTCCGGCTTGAGGTCGCGGTGCACGACCCCCGCGGCGTGCAGGGCCGCGACGCCCTCGCAGAGCTCCAGCGCGAGCTCGCGGGCGCGGGTGAAGTCGAGGCGCCCCTCGGCGAGGACCTCCGCGAGCGAGCGCCCCTCGATCCGGTCCATGGCGTAGTAGAGGAGGCCCTCGGCCACGCCGGCCTCGTGGACGGTGACGAGGTTCTTGTGGCGCAGGCGGGCCAGGGTGCGCGCCTCGCGCAGGAAGCGCGCCTGCTGACGCTCGCCCGCGCCTGACCCCAGGACCTTCAGCGCGCGCAGGGCGCCGAGCTCCTCGTGGCGACCGGTGTAGACGGTGCCCATTCCGCCCTTCCCGAGGGGGGCGAGCTCGACGTAGGGCCCGAGGCGGTTCGGGGGGCGCATGCGCTCAGGTTACACCCGGGCGCCAGGCGCACGCAGGAGCGGAGATTTCCCGAATTCGGAACGCCAGCGCCGTCTTAACTCTCCTTTGCGCAAGGGACGTCGCATTTGGTCCGAGATTCGTAACGCGCGCTCGCTGGAGAGAGAGCGTCGATGCTGCAGGAGCGAAGAAGGGCCCCCCGCGGGAGCGGGCGGGGACGCAGTCGTCTCCCCCTGAGGGGCCCCCTCAAGGGTTGGCGCCTGGCGACCCTGGCCTGCCTGTGGTCCCTCGCGATCGGCGCGGGCGCCCTGGTCGGCTGCGGCACCGACTCGATCTCGGGCGGGAGCGGCGCCGCTGGGGGCGTCGGGGCCAGCTCGACGGTCGCCGGCGTGCTGGGGAGCAACGACCTCGGCTCGGTCGTGTTCGAGGTCTACCGGAGCACGATCGCCGACGACCCCGCCAGCGCCAGCCGCGACGCGCGCCTGGCGGCTCTGGACGCGCGCCGCGCGCCCTTCGTCCGCGCCGTCAACGACGTGGTCAACCTGCGCACGGTCAGCAACGTGGCCCAGACCACGGACGCGCTCTACGCCCTGGTCGACGACGGGACCCTGCCCGCCCTCACCGACCACATCGCGGCCTCGCTCGAGGACCTGGCGCGGGACCCCGCGGCCCTCGACTCCCTCGTCCAGCTGCTCCAGAGCGCGACCCGCAAGGGCGCCGGGCTCCCCGTCGAGGAGACGATCACGCTCCTGGGGCGGATGTTCAACTACCCCGAGACCGAGCGTTTGTGGCGCGCGGCGGTCCAGCTCGTCGACGAGAACGACGGCGTGGACGCGGCCGGCCAGCCCAACGGCGAGCCGACCCTCGTCCCCGATCTGCTGGCCCTCCTGCGGCGCGCGGCGCTCAAGGCCGGCCAGGCCGGTCCTCCTTCAGGGCAGCTCCAGGGAGCCCTCGACGAGCTCTTCGCCGCCCTGCGCGAGGACGCCCTCGTCAACGGGACCTTCGACTTCGGACCCTCCGAGTGGGTCGTGCGCCTCGACGCGCGCGGCTTGCCCGAGCCGGCCCGCGGCGCGAACGGGGCGCTCCTCGCGCCCTTCGTGGACACCGACCGCGACGGCCTGGCCGACGTCGACGCCAGCCAGCGCTTCCTCGACGCCTCCGGGGCGCCGATCGACCGGCCGCCCTTCGGCCCCGCCAGCAGCGCGGGCTTCGACGGCGAGGGCCGCGCGCTGGAGGGCGGGCAGCTGCTCTACGCCTACCAGGACGCCAAGCGGACCAACCTGGCCCTCTTCCTGCAGCTCGGCGGCGAGCTGCTCCAGCGCGACGCCCACGGCAAGGCCCGTCGCCTGCTCGAGGGGCTCTTCCCGACCCCGGCCGCGGGGAGCGGCTACTCGGCTGACGCGCCCCTGGTGGACCTCGCCTGGGGCCTCCTCGGCGCGCTGGAGCCCGACGCGACCCCCAAGCTGCTGCGGGCGCTGGCCGACCTGATCCGCCGCGACACGGACCTGGCCGAGCGCCTGGTCGTGAGCGTCTCGCGCGGCTTCAGCGCTTCGCGCGCGGCGGCCAGCCAGAGCTCCTTCGTGGGCCTCAGCGACCCGCGGGTCAAGGACCTGATCGACGACCTGCTGCCCCTCCTCGACGACGTGTTCGAGACCCCGAGCGGCAGCGGGAGCAGCACCGCGCGCCAGGTGATCGAGACCCTGGCGCAGCTCAACACCCTGGCGCCCAACGTGGGCCACGAGCTGGCCCCGCTGCTCCGCTATCGGAGCGTCGAGCGCGAGACCAGCCCCGACGCGGACAAGAACGCGATCGACGAGGCGCGCTCGACCCTGGTCGACCGCGCCCAGCCGGCTTGGATCGGCAGCAGCGACAACCGCTCGACCCTGCACCAGCTGCTGGACCTCGTCGCGCGCGCGGACGGCTGCAGCGTGATCGGCAACAACCTGGCCGTCCTGATCCTGAACCTGATGGCCGACCAGAGCCCGTCCACGGTGGGCTCGCTGGTGAGCCTCCTCAACGCGCTGCCCGGCTTCCTGCCCAACCTCGTGTGCGGCGGGGTCAGCCAGGACCTCCAGTCCCTGGACGCGCTGGCCAAGGCCGGCGGCTTGGACGCGCTCCTGCCCCTGGCCAAGGCCTTCAAGGACCGCGGCGAGATCCCGCTCCTGGTCCGGCTGCTGGTCCGCGTGCAGCGCGACTACGACGTGGTGATCCGCCCCGTGGAGGAGGACCTGATCCCCTTCCTCGAGTCGGGCGCGGTCGAGGCGCTCCTCCAGGTGCTGGACCAGTCGCGCGGCGTGAGCGACCCCGTCAGCGGTGAGCCGGCCCCCGACCTGCTCGCGGCGCTGCTCGAGGCCCTCGTCGACGACGACGGCAGCGTGAGCGGCCCCCGCGGCGCGCCCGCGGCATCGCGCGCGCACCTCCTGATCACGCCCCTCCAGCAGCTCGAGCTGCAGGCCCGCCAGCAGGGCCTCAGCGGCGAGGCGGGCGCCCTCCTCGACGCGCTGCAGGAGGTGTTCCTCGAGGTCGTCAACGTCAACGGCGTGGATCGGCTCCGCAACGGGAGCCTGATCCCCCTCGTGGCGCGGGCCGCCGAGGCCTTCGCGCAGGCGCTGCCGGCGGACGCCGGAGCGCGGGCGAGCGAGGTCGCCAGCGCGCGCCAGGGCCTGCGCGACGCGATCGCCTCCCCCGACCTCGTGACCCTGGTCGCCGTGCTGCGCACGATCGACGCCGCCCCCAGCCGCCAGCTGATCAACCAGGGCCTGGTCGACCTGCTCACGCCGCGCCGGAGCCGCTCGGACGACATCTTCGGCGGCGTGGCGAAGGTCGGGCTCCTCCTGCTGCACGAGCCCCCCGCGGCGGGCTCGCTCCAGGGCCTGGCGCCCTTCTTGGGGCGCGTGCTCGACCCCAACAACCAGCTCGTGCCCGACGCGGTGCGGGCCTTCCAGCGCCTGCTGACGGC